>JAZQJQ010000014.1:0-7197 GCA_045541735.1 Eubacteriales bacterium | reverse complement strand
GAGCAGAGTCATCGTTATATCATCCGTATTTTTGAGGATATCGCGAAACGCGTTTTTTACCGCCTTGCAGAGATAGTCGTTCATAGAGAGGTACATAGACCTCTGCAAAAGCTCCCTTTTGCCCGAAAAGCGCACCATCGGAGTAAGCCTTTTGTCGTGCATGGCCGCGCCGCCGAACAGCTCGGTGAAAAAGTTCGAGGTAACGAACGGCTCCGAATTCATCGAAATGATACCTATCTCCGTAGGCTCCAGCCTTGTATTGAGATTTATTCCGACGGTAAAGCTCTTTACGGTCTGCGCATCCTCAAGGCATTCGCGCACGTACTCGCCCATTTTTGCATATCCGTCGCTTTTATATACCTCGGAAAACTCCGCAAAAAAGGCTTTAAGGCGCTCGGAGGTAAAACCTTTTCCGTATTCTTCAAAAAGCGCGTTTGCCGCGGCTATCGCATCCATATACTGCTCGATTATGCGCACGGAATAGAGCGTTCTTTCCATATCCGAGGAGTAGGCACGCTCCTTTTCCAGTATCTCTTTGATGCTCTCGATATACCACAAAAGCTTTTCAAGTCCCTCGCAAAGCCCCCTACCGTTGATGCAGTCGGCGATGATCCTCTGCCTTGCGGCGATCTCCTCCCCGCTTGATGTGAAATACACGGATATCTCCTGCGCGCTCATACCGAGAAGCTTATCGCATCTGAGAGCGGTGATCGCATTTATAAGCGCCGTATCTGCAGATTCGTTTTTGTGAAACAGTGACATATCAGCCTCCGACGATAAGTTTTATTACAAGACCGCGCAAAAAAACAGCAAGCGCCGCAACAAGCGCGGAAGAAAAAACAAAGAATACCGCAAATTTTGCTTTCGACAGCCCAAGCAGGGTAAAAAGCTTCATATAGAGATGGCAGCTGTAAGCAAGATACAACACCGCAAACACCGCAACGATAGCAAAAGCGCCGTAAAAGAGAAGCGCGGCAATAAAAACGAAGAAATAGAGCGTAAAAAGACAGCGCAGCATATACGCCGTTGGAAACGGCACACGCGGACAGCCGTCCTTTTCCCACTTCTGATATGTCCTTATCATGCTTTTGGGATCAAGCAACATATTTTCTCCTTGCAATCCTTTACGCAAAGTGGTAAAATGTACTGTAACTATTTTAACACACCGCAAAAACCTTGTCAACAGAAGGTAAAAATGGAACAGAGAAGCATAGACCATTCAAGAATATATTACGAAAACGGAATGCTGACGGAGTTTGAAGCTGCAATCACCGCCTGCGAGCCGCGCGACGGCGGATTTGCCGTAACGCTGGACAAGACTGCGTTCTTCCCCGGAGGGGGCGGTCAGGAAGCGGACACGGGCGAGATAAACGGCATCCGACTTTTATCCGTTTTTGAACGGGACGGCTCCGTAATACATCTCGCCCCCGTGGAATTTTTCGAGGGCGATACCGTTAAATGCAAAATAGACCGCGTTCCGCGCCTGAGAAAAATGCAGGGGCACGGCGGCGAGCATATTCTGTCGGGCATTATGCACCGCCTTTTCGGTACCGAGAATGCAGGCTTCCACCTCGGTAAAAACGAGGTCGTGACCGTTGACACACGCACGCCCGTTACCGACGGGCAGCTGAGAAAAGCGGAAGCGGAGGCAAATCTTGCAATAGCGGAAAACATTCCGATAACCGCGTATTTCCCCACACCAGAGGAGCTTGCGGGAATGAGATTCCGCTCCAAGATAGACTTTGAGGGTGAGGTGCGTATAGTGGAGATAGCGGGCATTGACGTCTGCGCCTGCTGTGCACCGCACTTTGCAAGCACGGGAAGTATCGGCTCCGTAAAGATACTGGACGCAATTCCGTGGAAGGGCGGAACACGGATCACGCTTGTGTGCGGACTTGCGGCATTTGACGATCACGCCGCGAAGCACGAATCCGTAAAGCGGATATCCGTTACCCTCTCCGCAAAGCCGTCGGAGGTCGCGGAGGCAGTTGAAAACCGGCTTGAAAAGGCAGAGGAAAGCAAGAAATGCATAGCGTCTCTCAGCCGGGCTCTGCGCGATATGCGCATTGAAAACACGAAAAAGACCGACGGATGCATCTGCATCTTCGATGAAACGGCAGATGCTGAGGGTCTGCGCGACTATGCAAACCGCCTTGCGGAAAAGTGTACCGTTGCCGCAGCTTTTTCGCCCGCAAAAACGGGGCACACCTACGCCGCGGCATCAAAAACGTACAATATGCGCACGCTTGCACCCATAATAAACAAAGCCTTAAACGGCAAGGGCGGCGGAAGCGAAACGATGATATTCGGCTCCTTTACTGCTGATAAGAACATCGCTATTGCGTTTTTTGAAGATCTGAAGCTAAACGATTGAAAGGAATATATATGGACATTTTAGCAACAATTGCAAAAGAGCTGAACATCAAGGAAACTCAGGTAGAGAATGCCGTAAAGCTGATAGACGAAGGTAACACGATCCCGTTTATCGCGCGTTACCGCAAGGAGGCACACGGATCGCTTACAGATACTCAGCTCCGCGATCTTTCCGACCGCCTTACCTATCTGCGCAATCTTGAAGAAGCAAAAGAAAAAGCATTTACTGCCATTGAGGCACAGGGCAAGATGACCCCCGAGATCGAGACGGCCCTATCAAATGCCGCAACGATGACCGAGGTAGAGGATATATACCGCCCGTTCCGCCCCAAGCGCCGCACACGCGCCACCATTGCAAAGGAAAAGGGACTGGAGCCGCTTGCTCTCCTTTTGCTTGAACAGGATACAAAGACCGTTCCCTCAAAGGAAGCGGAGGCATATATAGATACCGAAAAGGGTGTTGAAAGCGCCGAGGATGCACTTGCGGGAGCAAGCGATATCATCGCCGAGATAGTCAGCGACGATGCAGAGCTCAGGCGCCGCCTCAGATACGTTTGCCGAATGAACGGCAAGCTTACCTCCAAAAAGACCGAGGAGGATGCAGGCGTATACGAAAACTATGCCGATTACAGCGAGCCTATCGCGCGTATGGCAGGGCACCGCATACTCGCAGTTAACCGAGGCGAGCGCGAGGACAAGCTGAAGGTCACTATTGATTTCGAGCGTGCAAAGGCGGAAAACATCATCTTTTCAATGTACGTAAAAAACGACAGCGATGCCGCAAACATCGTGCTTGCCGCCGCAAGAGATGCGTATGACCGCCTTATATTCCCCTCCATCGAGCGGGAAATCCGCAACGAAATGACTGACGGCGCAAGCGAGGCGGCTATACGAGTGTTCGGACTCAACCTCCGCCAGCTCCTTATGCAGCCGCCTATCAGAAACCGAGTTGCCCTCGGTATGGACCCCGGCTACCGCACCGGCTGTAAGCTTGCGGTAGTTGACGGCACGGGAAAGGTGCTCGATACGGGCGTTATCTACCCCGCACCTCCCCACAGCAAGCTTGCGGAAGCAAGAGCAACGGTCATCCGCCTTGTAAAGAAGCACGCTGTTACCGTTTTTGCGATCGGTAACGGCACCGCCAGCCACGAAACTGAGGAGTTTGCCGCTTCTCTGCTTTCCGAGCTTCCCGGTGTTTCATATATGGTAGTAAGCGAGGCAGGAGCATCCGTTTACAGCGCAAGCGAGCTTGCCGCAAAGGAATTCCCCGAATACGACGTTTCGCTAAGGAGCGCAGTATCCATTGCGCGCAGACTGCAGGACCCCCTTGCTGAGCTTGTTAAGATAGACCCCAAGGCGATAGGCGTCGGTCAGTATCAGCACGATATGCCCCCGGAGGAGCTTTCTAACACGCTTGACGGCGGGGTAGAGGACTGCGTAAACTCCGTAGGTGCGGACCTTAACACCGCATCCGCGCCCCTGCTCTCCCACATTGCGGGTCTCGGACCTGCGCTTGCCGCAAACGTGGTAAAATACCGCGAGGAAAACGGCGCGTTCAGATCGCGCACGGAGCTTAAAAAAGTACCCAAGCTCGGACCGAAGGCGTTTGAGCAGTGCGCGGGATTTTTAAGAGTACACGACGGCAAGGAGCCTCTTGACAATACGGCTGTCCACCCCGAGAGCTATGCGGCGGCAAAGGAGCTTCTAGCCCTTTGCGGATACGATGCAAAGTCTGCGGCAAACGGACTGCCCGAAATTGCAGAAAAATGCGACGAATTGGGCAGAGCCGCAATTGCCGAAAAGCTTGGAATCGGCGAGCAGACATTAAACGACATTATATCCGAGCTTACAAAGCCAGGACGCGACCCACGCGATTCCCTTCCCCCTCCTATGCTCCGCTCGGACGTTATGGATATCGACAGCCTTATCCCCGGAATGGAGCTTACGGGAACGGTACGCAATCTTGTTGACTTCGGTGCATTCGTCGACATCGGAGTGCATCAGGACGGCCTTGTGCACATTTCACGCATTGCGGGCAGAAGGATAAACCACCCTATCGAGGTGCTTTCCGTAGGCGACCGGGTAACCGTTTGGGTACTTGACGTTGATAAAAAGAGAGGAAGGATCTCTCTTACCATGCAAAAGCCGAAAAACACGGAGGAAAAGAAATGACACTTGAAGAAAGAAAGCAGAGGGCGGCAGAGCTGTTCTGCTCCGGATATAACTGTGCGCAGGCAGTGTTCGCATCGTTTTGCGACGTAACGGGATATGAAGAAAAGGCTGCGCTCCGTCTCGCCTCGTCATTCGGCGGAGGCATTGCCCGCCACCGCGACGTGTGCGGCGCCGTAAGCGGAGCCGCAATGGTGCTTGGCATACTTTACGGCCACGATGAGCCGAATCCCGAGCTGTGCAAAGATCATTACGCCAGAGTCTCCGGTTTTTTGAACAATTTTGCAGAGGAAAACAGCTCTATCGTATGCCGCGAGCTTTTAAAACTTACCCAAGAAAAGGTAAAAGCCGACGAAAAGGAGCCTACCCCCACAAAACGCAACGAGGAATTCTACAAGGAAAGACCTTGTACAAGATTCGTTGTAAGCGCAGTCGAGCTGCTTGTAAAGAAAATTGAAGAGATAGAAAGCAATAGATAATCAACGAAAAAAGCGGGACGTCGAGGCGACGTCCCGTCAGACTGAAGACAAAAGGAAATATTTCAAACTGCCGTAGAAACTTGCATTAGAACAAGGCTCCCTCCGGGAGGGAGCTGGCACCGAAGGGGACTGAGGGAGAGAGCATTTGAGTGAAACTCGTTTTATTTTCAGTGAAAAACTAACAAGTTACGTTCAATTGTAAACTCCTTCCACCGCAAGCGGTCCCCCTCCCTCATTGAGGGAGGCTATCTAATATCGCGGATTTGTGCTTTTTTACAAATCAACTCTTTACAAGGACACTTTGTCTGCACTCTGGCGGGACGTCGAGGCGACGTCCCGCTTTTATTATAAAAATCCCAAGCCGCGAAAATTGTTTCGCAGATGAAGAAAAGGGCATAAAAGCCAAGCGAAGACGTACGCGGTGTACGCCGAGCTGCTTTTCTGCCCTTTTTCTGATATATGCGGAAGAATTTTTAGAACTTACCAATTTTTAAGTTCCCTGTAAGGCTTGCTCGGTATGTTCTGTCTTTTGACAAGCTTGTAGCAGACCGTAACCGTTTTCGTGCCAAAGCTTCCCGACGTTCCGGAATAATGCTTTACGTCATAACTGCCGCCGTAATTTTGGGTAACCGTATAAGTATCGGGAGTGCCGGACGTGTAATCGGAATAATCCGTTTTCTCTTCGTGTTCGCGCTGTACGTAATACTGATCCGGATTTGCAACCACGTTTTGACGGATCCATTCACAAACCGCATCCGCATTGTTTGCGGGTATTTCGTTATATCCCAGCTTGGCAAAACTAAGCCTATAAGTAGTTCCGTCTTTGTCATAAATTATACGGTCTTTGTACACTGCATACTCGTTTGAGTTGTTATACAAATTATTCTTTATGTCTCTGCCAAGCGGTCCGTTTAAGGAGCTGTTGATTCTCTTGACCCAGGACTCCTGTTTGGATCTTATGATCGAGTGCCCTATTCCCAATGCAAGAAGATAGAAGCCCACCACAAACTTTAACACGAGAAGGATTGCCTTTAAGAATGAAGAAAAGGGACCGCTGATAATATCGATTATTGCCCAGATATGAAGCACCGCAAACGCAACGAACTCTATTATTACACGTTTTGAGCTGTAAGTCGTTGTATCATCGTGAATTTTGAACTCACTTGAAATCAGACCCGAAAGCCCACCGACGGCCACCGGTACAATTACTAATACAAAAATTATAAAAAAGATCCAACCAAAGAAACCCATTTGATGCTCTCCTTCAATACGATTGCGTTTTTTGAGAATGATCTATATGATTTCTTTCATTTTATCGCGATATTCTGCATTTGTCAACAAAAAACGCCTTATATCGGAGGTGTCGGGAGAAATTTCGTTTTACCCATATAAACGGCGGGAGCTTGCTCCCGCCGCCGCAGAGTGTAGACAAAGTGTCATTGCAAAAATTGATTTGCCAAACGCTCAAAGTTACGGGATATGAAAAGCCTCCCTCTGATTGAGGGAGGCTTTAGATGACTATATACCAACCACGTAAGTTGATATTCCGCTTTATAAATATCATTTGTCTTCAGTCTGAAACGGCGGGAGCAAGCCCCCGCCGCCGTTTTATATTAATGCCGATGCTCCTATAATTCCTGCGTCGTTTCCGAGTTCTGCAATCTTCAATTTCGTCCGTACTCCGAAGTGACGGGTATATTGCTCATGCTCGATAATGGGAAGCAGGGGCTTTAAGAGATAATCACCCTCTCCGCTGATGCCTCCGCCGATGGAAAGCACCTCGGGCTGGAAGGTGTTTATCATATTTGTAAGGCCGCATCCGAGATTTTTAATGAACTCGTCAACGAGCTTCTGAGCCTCGCTGTCACCGTTTCTTGCACATTCAAAGGCGATACGGGTATCGGCATTCTCGGGGTCTCCTTTTGCCGCTTCTATCATTGCCGTATCAATATTAAGAGAGATAGCACGCTTTATCGCATCCCGCGTCATTCTTCTGAGCGCGGTCGCGCTGGAATACACCTCAAAGCATCCGCGTCTGCCGCACGAACAGAGCTCGCCGTCCGTTTTTACAACGGTATGCCCCAGTTCTGCTGCTGCGCCGTTGATACCCGTGAGTATCTTACCGTCAAGGATAACACCCCCGCCGACGCCCGTGCCGAGAGTTATCATTACAGAG
>JAZQJQ010000013.1:0-18039 GCA_045541735.1 Eubacteriales bacterium | reverse complement strand
CATCCCGACCGTAATAAACACCGCTGCCATGCTCAATTCGTTGTATACGGCGGAAGAAAAAGCAAATGAAGCGGAGTTGTTCTCGCGCTTGGCTGTTACACCGAAAGACTGCAACGCCGTAACGGAAATCGGAGCTTCGATCATTTCCAGAGCTGTAAATGCCTGTCTTTCAACTCTGACTAGTTTTTAGAATATTTTCACTTCACGCATAATATACTTTTACAAAAACGATAAGGACGGTAAAACAAATGAATAATCAAATCATCCCCGTATCCCCCGTGTATGACAAAACACCATATTACAGTACTGCTTACTTTTTGAAGAAAAAAATGAACCTCAGAAAGCAAAACAAAAACAACGCGATAAAGTTTCTTTCTGTAATTTGTGCGCTCAATATGATAGTATGTTCTGCGTTTTACTTTATGAGAGCCGAAGAAACAAGAACAGCATTCCGCAATTTTATGATAAACACAGTATACGGAGGACTTGTTTCTGATATTCGCGGGGAAATCCCCTCCCCGCCCCCCGATAAACCAAAGACGGATTGGATACCCACCATGGCGGAACCCATTGAAACCGAAGCCGCTAAAGAAAAAACGGAGGATCCATCGTCTTCCGCACTTGAAGCATATCTGAAGCTCTACGAATTCGATTATTCAGCTGTTCCGGATGGCCTTTATCCGATCATTCCGTACGACCTTTCAACAGAAGCAGACGGCGAGTTACGTCTTTTTAACGATACTTCACTTGACGTTGACATTAAATCCTTCGCTGAGAGCGCGCTGACATCGGAGGGAATAACGGAAACGAACGAACCTACAGTTCTCATAATACATACACACGGTACAGAAGCATATTCGGAGGAAGGAATACTCGGATATTCAGATAACTACAATATCCCAAGGGGATATGACGTAACAAAGAACGTAATACACATCGGAAACGTGATGACAAAGGTATTAAACGAAAACGGAGTAAACGCAATACAGTGCGACGTTATGCACGATGCGGAAAGCTATCTCGGAGCTTACAGCCGCTCCGCAGAGACGATACGTTCTTACCTTGAACGTTATCCGTCTATAAAATACGTTTTTGATATACACAGAGATTCGGTACTTCTCGAAGATAAAACAAAGACCAGACCCGTGACCATTGCAGACGGAGAAGTCGCTGCGCAAATAATGACCGTGGCAGGTTCAAACGAACTCGGTTCATATCATCCCGAATGGGAAAACAACCTAAGGCTTGCGGCAAAAATCCAAACAAAGCTTAATGCAGAACACCTGGGAATGGCGCGTGCTATATGTCTGCGAGGCTCCTCGTATAATCAGGAGCTTGCACCGTATTCTCTTCTTTTTGAGGTTGGTTCGTGCGGCAATACGATAAAAGAGGCGGAGGTCTCTGCAAGAATACTTGCTGAAACGCTTGCAGATATAATCAAATCGGGTTGGTAAGAATAAGGGGTCTAAAGCAAAGCTTTAGACCCCTTATTCTTAATCAAATCATATAGCATTATCGAAAGCAGATTTTTTCGCCTTTTCTTTTTTTCTGGAGATCTGATGAATAACAAACCTTTTAAGAGCGATAAACGTCGGAACGGCGATAAGCGCACCTACGAGATCGAAAGCGGCATACATAACAAGGACGGCAACTATGCAGAGTCCTAAGCTTGCATTCGCGTTTTTCTTGATAAGGTGGGGCTGCAGGAACAGTCTTCCGAGAAGGAAAAGAGCAAAGAATATGAGCGTACACCATCCGGCATCCTGCGGGTCGAACAAAACGCAAAGGCAAATTCCGACAGCGTAGGAGAGTATCGTACCGCAAACGGGAACAAAAGCGATTATTCCCATAGCTATGGATATAACGGAATAAAACGGAACCTTCAGAAAATAGAGCACATAGAAGAACGCAATTCCGATAGTTATGGAATACATAAGTCTTCCGGTAAAGAAATCGGAGAAGATGCGGTACGCCTCCCTTGCGCAATGCCTTATCTCAAGCGAAGTCTCATCGGAAAGGTAAGCAGCCATAATTTTATCGCGCAGTGCTTTAAGGCTGTCCATCGAAACTATCACATAAACTGAAATAATAACTCCGATCAGCACATCAAATATCTCTGAAAGAAAAGTTGTAGTGTAAGAAAGGACTTTGCCCACAAGGTTTTGGACCAAGCTGGGAGAAAAAATGAACGAATTTTCGATATGTCCCATTATAACGTCTTTCTGCGGAGCCAGGAACTCAGTTTGATCTATTGTTTTTTCGATCCAACTTACCGTGCTTCTGATAGCACCCGGTATCTTTGTTTGAAGGATCTCCGCATTTTCCGAAACCGGCACAATAACTATGACCACAACGGCAAGAAACAGGATAAAAAACAAAAGATAAGCTGTACCTACAGAAAGAAAACGGCGGAGCTTCGGTCTGTCTTTTTTTGCGCGACGAAAAAGAAAAGGAAAAAGCCTTTCGTCAAACAGATGCACGGAAGGATTGATAAGGAGAACGGCAACAACTGCATACAAAACCGGTGAGAGAACGCGCAACGCTCCGTCAAATAATCCAATTACAGAACCGAAATTGAGCAAAAGCGAAAGAAACAGAGCTGTGATGACGACACACCCTACTGTAAAAAGCAAGACTTTAAGATATTTTTCGTTAAACAGCTTTTTCATAAACGCTCCTTACGCATGCTACTTTTTGTTGTAATTATAAATTATATTTTTGTTTAAATCAATACTTTTTATTGAAATCGGCCATCGGATATGCTACAATATTTTTAAATTAACGCATTTCATTTAATCTGGTAGCGGAGGAACCTATGGGATCATTACACGAAAGCGAAAAGCAAGATGCTCCGATCTGCAGCAAGGCCTATGCCATGCTTCCCATCTACTGCGAGGTGCTCGCTTCACGTCCCGACGGATTTCACAAGATCCAGTGTATACTTCAACAGCTTTCGGTTTACGATACCGTAACGGTCAAACTTACCAAACACCATACCGTAACAGTTAAACACCCGTCTCCGGAATTTAAAACAGATTACGTAATTAGAATCGTAAAATCTTTTCTCGACCGTATCGACGCGGATTTCGGTGTTGAAATATCTATTCAGCCCTCTATACCTGTAAACGGCGGTCTTTTTGAAAAAGAAAGCATAACCGCTGTCGCGCTGAGACTTATAAACAACAAGGCATCGGAACCTCTTTCAAGAATTATGCTCCTCGAATTTGCAAATTCAATATCTAACGAACTGCTGTTTTGTTCAGTAAACGGAACAAAGTACGTAGATACGCTTGATTCCGACAACTGTATGATAACTTCCCTGCCGTCACTCAGCGAATGCACCATACTCCACCTAAGCATGCGTTCAGTTAAACCTATCGCCCCGAAAGAAGCAGTTGAAATTGCAGATAAATACTATGGCGCATATTGGTTAAAACACAGAGAACATCCATCGCAGCGAAAAATGTTCACCGCATTGAAGGACAGAGACGATCCTTCGGTTCTTGAGGAGGTATATAATATATACACAAAGCCGCTCTCAGAACGCTTCCCGTGCATTGAAAAGATGTCCTCATTACTCGCTAAGCTCGGTGCAGTAAAAACCTGTACAGCCGGATGCTCCAATTCCGTCGTTGGCTTTTTCAGAGATACCGATACTGCCAAACATGCACTGTCAAGGATCGATCCGTCGTTATATAAAGCCGTCATTACCGAAACTGTTTAGGAGATGTTATGAAAATAAAGCTCGATGCTCCTGCAAAAATAAACCTCTACCTTGACGTACTATGGCGTCTTGATAACGGTTTCCACAACATCCAAAGCATTATGCAAACGGTGTCGCTTTCCGATTATGTTACCGTCACTGTTGAAAAGTCTGAGAATAATGTCGTTCGCATCGCATGCTCTAACCGGAATATACCGCAGGACGAGCACAACATCGCCTGGAAAGCAGCTGACTTATATCTCCGCACATTTGGAATTAACGGTTACTCAGTCGACATATATATTGACAAAAATATACCGGTCTGCGCCGGTCTTGCGGGCGGAAGCACGGATGCAGCAGCAGTGCTGCTTGCATTGAATGCTCTGTTCGAAGAAAAAGCCGGAATGATAGAGCTGATAGACTGCGCTGCCAAACTTGGCAGCGACGTTCCTTTCTGCCTTGTAAAAGGCACAAAAATAACGCAGAAGCGGGGTGAACAAATGAGTTCTGTCCCTCCGCTCCCGGATTGTACTATTCTCATATGTTCATCGGGCGAAAGCGTTTCTACCGCGTGGGCATACGGCGAACTTGACAGGATACACAATGATTTTTCCGACCGCCGTAAAATGCGCGACAATATTCAATCTATGATTGCCGGTCTGAAGCAGGGGGATATCAAAGCTGTTACGGACAATATGTACAACATTTTTGAAGAGGCCGTGTTCCCCGAATGTCCAAAGGCTGCTAAAACAAAAAAACTCCTGCTTGAAAACGGTGCCGATAATGCCATGATGAGCGGTTCGGGATCCGCAGTATTCGGGATTTTTAAAGACAGAACAAAAGCGGAAAAAGCAAAAAAGATACTTGAATCCGGCGACAGAAAAGTGTTTTTATGCAGACCGCAATAAGGAGGAACGATGTTTTCATACATTAAAGGCGAGCTTACCGAGCTCAACATCGGCTCTGCAACAGTAGAAGCCTGCGGGGTTGGATATTCGCTTACTATTTCCCAAACGACACACGGCAAGCTTACAAGATTACAAGAAGGGGATGTTGCAAAGCTTTTTACTTATCTTTCGGTACGCGAGGACGGTGTCGAGCTGTTTGGTTTTTTCGATACCGAGGAGCTTAATTTCTTCAAGCTTCTTATAACCGTTTCCGGAGTCGGTCCCAAAGCCGCACTGTCTATACTCTCTGCATTTACTGTCAGCGAGCTTACGTCTGCTATTATCGCGGACAAGCCTAAGGTAATAAGCGCGGCGCAAGGCATAGGGCCCAAAACAGCAAGCAGAATAATACTTGAACTCAAGGATAAGATAAGCGGAATGAGTTATGCGGCAAGAAACGACGATATTGCCGCTCCCACCCGCCCCATTGCCCCATCTGCAGGCTCGAAGCTCCTTGATGCCGAAAGCGCACTTGAGGTCCTCGGTTATTCAAGAAGCGAGATTCAAAGCGTTATCCGCGATATCGATGCTTCACAGATGTCGGTTGAGGATATCATCAGGCTTTGCCTTGCTAAGCTGACTTGATAGGAGGATTTATGGCAATTCAGGAAGAATACGATCTTGAAAACCGCATAGTTGCGCCTACTGAAAGCTTTGAGGACACGGATCAGGATAACAAGCTCCGCCCAAAGGTACTGAGCGACTATATAGGTCAAACAAAGGTAAAGGAGAATCTGTCTGTTTTTATCGATGCCGCTAAGATACGCGCAACGGCACTTGACCACGTGCTTCTCTACGGTCCTCCCGGACTCGGAAAAACAACGCTTTCATATATCATTGCAAATGAACTTGGCGTTAATATCCGCACAACCTCCGGACCGGCTATTGAAAAACCGCGCGACCTTGTTTCCCTTCTTACTAACCTGCAGGAAGGGGACGTGCTCTTTATCGACGAGATACACCGTATGCCGAGAGCCGTTGAAGAGATACTTTATCCTGCGCTTGAGGATTACGTGATCGATATAATCATCGGCCAGGGTCCTTCCGCGCGCAGTATACGCCTGCCTCTTAAAAAGTTCACTCTTATCGGCGCTACCACACGCGCCGGACAGCTGACCACTCCGCTCCGTGACCGTTTCGGAGTTATGCTCCGTCTGGAGCTTTATTCGCCCGAGGAGCTTGCCACGATCGTTAAGCGCAGTGCGTCTATACTTGAGGTGGGAATTACGGAAGAAGCAGCCTGGGAGATAGCAAGACGATGCCGCGGAACTCCGCGTATTGCGAACCGACTTTTGCGACGTGTCAGTGATTTTGCACTTGTGCTCGGCGATGGAAAGATAACCGCTCCTATTGCAAGAACAGCGCTTTCAAGACTTGAGATCGACGAGCTCGGACTTGACTCGACAGACAAGCGAATGCTTAAAGCGATCATCGAATATTACGGCGGCGGTCCCGTCGGACTTGAGACGCTTGCCGCAACCACCGGCGAAGAAGCGATCACCATCGAGGACGTATACGAGCCTTATTTGATGCAGATAGGCTTTTTGTCGCGCACGCCGCGCGGCAGATGCGTTACTGACCTTGCGTATAAGCACCTCGGTATCCCCATACCCGTCAAAAACGACAAACGCACCGACAAAAACACTTTAACATTGTTTGATTCAAATGAATAGAAAAAATGACCGAGCGAAAACTCGGTCATTTTTTATTCCGTTACATCTCCGCTGCCGCTGAGCGGTATACTTTCGCCAAGATAGGTAGGTTTGACCTTCATCAAGCAGGATATTACGTCCTTGTTTCTCGCAAGTATCTCTCTGATCTCGCGCGAGGTCTTTCCGTAATAAGTTCTGTAATCGCTCGCAACTCCGTATGCTTCGATTCCAAGCTTCTCGGCAATATAGAGTGCTCGGTACAAATGATATTTTTGCGACACGATAATGATCTTATCTGCACCGAATATCTCCTTCGCCCTATATATGCTCTCATATGTGGAAAATCCAGCGTGGTCTTTGAATATATCAAAGGAAGGCACACCCATTTCGATTGCGGTCTTTTTCATTGCATCGACCTCATCGTAATCGGTACGTCCGTGATCTCCGCTCATTATAATCTTTGGAGCGGCGCCGACGTTATATAACTCAACGCCCATACGGATTCGGTCATAAAGCATATCACTCGGAACTCCGTTATCACGCACAAGACAGCCTAACACCAAAACGCAGTCTACACTGTCGTAAAGCGAGGCTTGATCGGGCATAATGATATTATCCGATGCTGTATCAAGCACCGCTTTGTTTATGCAAAGCGCAGCAACGCCGCAAGCAAAACACAAAATAAACGCGAATGCAAAAAGCAGTCCCAAAAAACGCCTTGCCCTTCTTTTTCTTTTTGCTCTGAACATACCGCACCTCCTTTTTTAGATTGTAACATATCTACGCAATCAAAGCAATGAATATTTTGTAAAATAAACAGATTAGGAATAAAATTACAAGCTTAATGCAAAGATATAAAGGCATATTAAATACAAAGAAAAAGGAGAGAAAACAGTATGAAAAAAAGAGCAATATCTTTATTACTGCTTTTTTCGTTGATTGCCGGATGTATGCTTGGATTTACGTCGTGCGGCAAGAAAACGCAAAATGAAATATACTTTTTAAACTTCAAACCCGAAATTGCGGAAAAATACAAGGAGATAGGTAAGACCTATGAAACGCTTACGGGTGTTAAGATTAAATTTGCAACGGCTTCTGCAAACACCTATGAACAGACCTTAAAGAGCGAGATCGCAAAAAAGGATGCCCCAACTATTTTTCAGATAAACGGACCTATTGGATACGAGGTTTGGAAAAACTACTGTGCTGACCTTACGGATACTCAGCTATATTCCATCTTATCCGATAAATCACTTGCCATTACCGGTGCAGATAACAGAGTTTACGGTATTCCCTATGTAATTGAAGGATATGGAATAATCTGTAACTTGGCTAAATTTGACGAATACTTTGCACTGACGAACAGACAAAAGGAGATTAATTCCTTCGAGGAGATCGGCGATTTCAACGCTTTGAAAACTGTTGCTGAGGATATGACAGCTCATATCTCCGAGCTGAGTATTGATGGTGTATTCGGATCAACCTCTCTTCTTAGCGGAGAAGACTGGAGATGGCAGACACATCTTGCAAACATCCCCTTCTATCTTGAGGCTCGTGATGAAAATTACAATATCGGCACGGGCGTTGATGAATTCAAATTCACCCATAACGATAAGATGAAAAACCTCTTTGACCTATATATTTCAAACTCCGTAACTGATAGGACATTGTTGGGTTCAAAATCAGTTGCGGACTCAATGGCGGAATTTGCTCTCGGCAGATGCGCTATGATACAAAACGGCAACTGGGGTTGGTCGCAGATAAATGGCGTTTCGGGAAATACCGTAAATGAAGAGGATATTCGTTTTCTCCCGCTTTATAACGGCGGCGAAGATGACAAAACGATGGGGCTTTGTATCGGAACCGAAAACTATATATGTATCAATAAGAATGCAACCGAAGAACAGCAAAAGCAAGCCGCCGATTTTCTTTATTGGCTATTTTCGTCGACTGACGGCAAGAGATTCGTGACAGAACAACTTGAGTTTTTAACGCCATTTAACACATTCACAGAAAACGAAACGCCCAAGGACCCTCTTGCGAAGGAAATTAACAAATGGCTTTCAAATACAGAAGTCGTAAGCGTCCCGTGGAGCTTTATAGCCTTTCCCGGAACAAGCTTTAAAAACGATTTCGGCGCCGCACTTCTTAGATACGCACAAGGCAACGCAGATTGGGAGAGCGTGATAAACACAGTAAAAACACGTTGGAAGGAAGAAGCAGCTAAAGCGAGATAAAACGATGTACAAAAGGTTTTCCAGATATTTTCCGTTTTTCGTTTTCCCCATACTTGCGGCATTCATCATATCGTTTGCTATACCGTTCGTTATGGGAATATATCTTTCGCTCTGTGAGTTTACCACAGTGACTGATGCCGCCTTTGTCGGCCTCAAAAATTATAAAGAAGCCTTCGGCGCTTCCTTTACCCACTCTCTTTGGTACACTGCGCTCTTTTCTGCGGTATCTGTGATAACAGTAAATCTTGCAGCTTTTTCCCTTGCGCGTTTGCTTACCCGCGGATTGCGCGGAACGAATATCTTCCGCACGGTATTCTTTATGCCGAACCTCATAGGCGGCATAGTTCTGGGTTATATCTGGCAGACAATCATCAACGGTCTTCTGCGTTATTACGGAGTTGACATAACCTTCTCTGAGACTTACGGCTTTTTCGGAATGCTCGTCCTAACAAACTGGCAGCTTATCGGGTATATGATGATAATCTACGTTGCCGGACTGCAGAATATACCGGGTGAGCTGCGCGAGGCTGCGGCGATTGACGGTGCTTCGCGCAGAATGGAGCTCAGGCACATTACTCTGCCGCTTGTTATGCCAAGTATTACCGTATGCACGTTCTTGACCCTGACAAACACCTTCAAACTCTTTGACCAAAATCTCGCGCTCACGGCAGGCGCCCCCGATAAACGCTCGGCTCTTCTTGCACTTGATATTTACAACACTTTCTACGGCGGTATCGGAAGCGAGGGAGTAGGGCAAGCAAAGGCTGTAATATTCACGATTATTCTCGGTTCGATTGCGTTACTGCAGCTGTATCTCACTCGCAGGAGGGAAAAAGGCCAATAATGAAACAGAAAAACTCTTTGCATATAGTTCTTCTTACACTGATTTCCGTTGTATTTCTCGCTCCTATATTTATAGTTCTTATGAATTCGTTCAAAGGGCAGTTTTTTATTACCGACACCCCTTTTGCTTTGCCGACAAAAGAAACCTTTGTAGGATTACAGAACTATCTCAGCGGAATAGAAAAAACGGATTTTATCGGCGCATTCTTCAGATCTCTTTTTATAACCGTCGTTTCAGTTTTTGCAATAATGCTTTTCGCTTCAATGGCTGCTTGGTATATCGTTCGCAAAAACGATCTTCTTTCAAAAACCGTATATTATTCCTTCATCCTCTCTATGATCGTTCCATTTCAAATGGTTATGTTCACCATGTCAAAAACCGCGAATACACTTGGACTCGAAACTCCCGTTGGGATCACCGTTCTTTATCTCGGGTTCGGTGCGGGACTATCGGTCTTTATGTTCACAGGATTTGTACGAAGCATTCCTATCCAGCTTGAAGAGGCGGCATCTATCGACGGTTGCGGACCGATAAGGACTTTTTTTTCCGTGATCTTTCCGATACTCAAACCCACTGCCATCACAGTAAGCATACTAAATGCTATGTGGATATGGAACGATTACCTCCTTCCCTACCTCGTTATCGGTTATGAGTATAAAACAATTCCGGTAGCTGTGCAGTATCTGCAAGGAGGATACGGAAGCAGAGATATGGGTGCGCTTATGGCGATGCTCGTGCTTGCAATAATTCCGATAGTCATCTTCTATCTCATCAGCCAAAAATATATCATAAAGGGAGTAATAGCAGGAGCAGTTAAGGGATAAAAAAATGCAGCATCAGCGCGTTCTTTTTAGAAGAGCACGCTAAATGCTGCATTTTAGTTATAAAATGATACAAATAAGTCCGCCGCTTCCCTCGTTGATTATCTTTTCCAGCGTTTCGGAAAGCTTTACGCGGCTCTCATCGGGCATATTCTGTAGTTTGGATCGCAGTCCCTCGTTAACTAATTCGTAAAGGCTTTTACCGAGCAGATCCGTGTTCCATATCATCGTTGGGTTTTCCGCAAACTCGCGTGTAAGATACGAAATAAGCTCCTCAGACTGCTGTTCTGTACCTACGATGGGATTTATCTCCGTTTCAATGTTCGCTTTGATCATATGAACTGAACGAGCAGATGCCCTGAGTCTCACCCCGTATCCGCCCGACTGACGGACTATCTCAGGTTCCTCAAGCACAAGTTCCGATATATCGGGCATCACTATGCCGTAACCCTTTTCATTTACGTCATTGAGCGCAGACGATACCTTATCATACTTTTTCTTTATTTCGGCAAGTTCGCACATTGAACTGAAAAGCTCATCCTCATTTTCCGCTTTTATACCCGTAAGCTCTGTAAGAATTCTGTAATATGCATCAAGCTGAGGAAGAAGTTCAACACTTCCGATCCCGCTTGACATATCGAGATGAGAAACACGAACGTCTCCGATATCGGGATTCATCTGTGCTTTTTCAAACACGGTCTTAACATCGCCCATTTTTGTTATTTCTTCAGCACAAACACGAACGGTATCTGTAAAAGATGTAAGCAAAGGATGTCCCCCTGGAAGCGACGTTACCCAACCGGGAAATTCCACGTTAAGCTCCGTAACGGGGAACTCATCAAGTATCATCATAAAAATATTATCGATATCCTCCCTATCCACGTGCGCGCAATCAATAAGCGCGACAGGAGCGGAATACTTTTTTTCAAGCGAGAGAGCAAGAGCTTCCGCTTCTTCCGACAAAGGATCTGATGAATTTACGATTATGCAAAAGGGTTTTCCCTGCGCTTTCAGTTCCTTTACAGCAAGTTCCTCGGCAGGAACGTAATTTTCGCGCGGAATATCTCCGAAGCTGCCGTCGCAGGTCACAAGCATTGAAACTGTGCTGTGTTCAGATATTACTTTTTTCGTTCCTATCGATGCTGCCTCCTCAAAAGTCATTTCGCTTTCACTCCACGGAGTTTTGACCATACGGGGCTGTCCGTCCTCTAAATGCCCGCCTGCGCCATCTACCATAAAGCCCACGCAGTCAACAAGACGCATCTTAAAGTTTACCCCATCGCCAAGCGTGACGTTTACCGCCTCATCCGGTATAAACTTAGGCTCCGCTGTCATCACCGTTCTGCCCGCCGCCGATTGCGGCATCTCATCACGCGCCCTTTTTACGTCGTATTCGTCGGATATATTCGGAAGCATTATCTCTTCCATTACACCTTTAATAAATGTTGATTTGCCCGTTCTCACCGGACCAACTATTCCGACAAAGATCTCTCCGCCAGTCCGTTTTGCCATATCGTTATAAATATTTATATCCACAAAAATACCCCCCTTTTACGTTCTCACAGCATTATATGTGAGCGAAAAGGGGGATATTACATTTATTCTTTATCCGTATAGGACATTTCGCAATTTATTACGGCAAAATACGAACTGCCGTAATCTGTAATCTTCTTTTCAAGTGCAGAAGATATACTCTTGCTCATATGATACAGATCCGGGGGGATCGCAACGTCAAAGATAACGTTTGTATGGGTGGGACCCGGAACCATACGAACATCGTGCACAACGAGTCCGCTGTCAATATCCTTTGCCGCAAGCTTCAGTATATCGGAAAGCTCGTTAAGTATAGGATTTTTGATATCAATCGGATCCATGTGTATGACGGCATCACAACCTAGAGTATCGATCAAAAGTTTTTCAATTCTGTCTACTTCATCGTGAAGGACAAATATGTCGCCGCTTCCGTCAACCTCCATATGGAGAGATATAAACTTTTTTCCGGGACCGTAATCGTGAACCACAAGATCGTGTATACCGCAGCAGGCATCCGACGAGCTAACGATATCGTATATCTGCAGTACAAACTCGTGCTCCGGCGCATTGCCGAGCAAGGGGGATGCCGTGCTGATAACAGACGATATTCCCGCTTTGATTATCATTATAGAAACCACGGCACCGACGTATGCATCAATATTGATATCGGTGAAATAAGTAAAGACGGAGCAAGCGAGAACGCAGAGCGTTGCAATACAGTCTCCGAGTGAATCGGAGGCAACGGCCTTCAAGGTCTCGGACGAGATAAGCTTTCCGCATTTACGGTTATAAAGATACATATAAAATTTGACGAGAACAGAGACGGAAAGAACGATACACAGTGCAATGCTGAACTTAACTTCGGAAGGAGCGAAAATTTTTTCTGCCGATGAGAGGAAAAGCTCTCCACCCACAAGAATGATTACAACCGATACTAGTATACCGCAGATGTACTCTATCCTTCCGTGACCGAAGGGATGCTCGTTATCAGCTTTTCTGCCGGACCAAAGGAATCCGAACAAGGTGATAACACTTGACCCTGCATCAGTGAAATTATTGAATGCATCGGCAGTAATGGATATCGAACCGCTTATTGTACCGATAACAAGCTTTGCGGCAAAAAGAAACAGATTAAGCACTATTCCGAAAATTCCGCAAACGTAACCGTAAACGGAACGCGTTTTCTCCGGACTGTTATTACCTTTAAGAAAAAGCTTGGCAATTAAATTTACCATATCTGCTCCTTAAAATGTCTTCAGCATATTTCCGATACGGGAAATACCCTCCTTGATATGTTCAACGGAATAAGCATACGAAATACGTACAAAGCCTTCTCCGCATTCACCGAATGCAGTACCAGGAACAACACAAGCCTTATGCTCGAAAAGCAGCTTCTCGGCAAACTCCTCGCTTGTAAGACCGCTTACCCTGATATCGGGGAAAACGTAGAATGCACCTTTGGGAACATAGCACTTCAAGCCTATGTTTCTAAGCTCGTTTACAACGATCTTGCGCCTTCTGTCATATTCTCTGACCATTTCATCCTTGGCTTCAAGACCGCTTGTCAGTGCCTCAATTCCGGCAAACTGAGATGCAGTGGATGCACACATAATGGCATATTGATGTATTTTCAGTATCTGGCTTGCGATCTCCTTGGGAGCGCAAACGTAACCCAAACGCCATCCGGTCATAGCAAAAGCCTTGGAAAAGCCGCTTACAACGATCGTGCGCTCGCGCATACCGGGAACAGATGCAATGGAAACGTGCTTCTGACCGTACGTGAGTTCTGCATATATCTCATCCGAAAGAACGCAGACGTTAGTCCCTTCAAGCACCTTTGCAAGTGCCTCAAGATCCTCACGGGTCATAATTGCACCAGTTGGATTGTTGGGATATGAAAGCACAAGGAGCTTTGTTTTCGGAGTTATGGCGGCACGGAGCTTTTCGGGAGTTACTTTAAAATCCTCCTCAGCAACCGTCTCAATAGTAACGCATTTTCCTCCGCAGAGATTGACAAGAGGCTCGTAGCATACGAAATTCGGGGAATGGACTATTACCTCGTCCCCGTCGTCAACAAGTGCGCGGATGGCTACGTCAACAGCCTCGCTTCCTCCGCAGGTAACGACTATTTCGCCTTTTGGCTCATAATGCAGATCAAAAGACGTAAGATATTCAGAAATCAGATCGCGTAGCTTCTGCGTGCCGGCATTGGAGGTATAGTAGGTCCTTCCCTTTTCAATGCTTTCAACAGCCGCCTCGCGGATCTTCCACGGCGTAACGAAATCGGGCTGTCCTACCGTGAGGGATACAACGTCGGGCATGGTCTCAAGAAGATCGAAAAACTTTCTGATGCCCGAAGGCTTTATATCCGCACACTTTTTGGAAATTACTTTAGTGGGATCGAACATTACAGGCAGTTGCTCCTCTCATCAACGTAAGCTGGGCCGTATGTTACGCCCTTATCCTTATACTTTCTGAGAACAAAATGAGTAGCTGTGGTAATGACTGTATCGAGAGGCGCAAGCTTTTGCGCAACGAAATAAGCTATCTCGCGCATAGTCTTACCCTCAAGCAGTACCATAAAATCATATCCGCCGGACATAAGGTAAAGCGAAGATACCTCGGGATAATTGCCGATCTTTTCGGCAAGCTTATCAAAACCGCGGTCAGGCTGCGGAGAAACGCGAAGCTCGATAAGAGCGTTAACGTGCTCGTTTTCCGTCTTATCCCAGTCGATAAGCGTTTTGTAACCCAGGATTATTCCGTCGTTTTCATACTGCTCGATCATCTTTTTGATGTCGCCTTCCTCCTTGGAAAGCATGACAGCGATGTCCTTGTTTGACAATCTTGCGTTATTCTCAATTATTTCAAGCAATTCTTTATTCATTTCAGTTCTCCTTACCGGATCTTTCGATCCTTTGCATAATTCTGTTATATGAAAGACCGTATTTATCAGCTATATCGCCTGCATAGCTCTTGCCGTCCGGCTTTTCTCTGTCGATGCGGAACGAGCGTTTTCCGTTCTCTATTCGTGCAACAAGACTGTCAACGGGAGAGCCGTTTATCTCCTGCGAGCGTTCGTTTATTTCCGGTATACGCGCGGCAAGCTCATGAAGGTGGGTAGCAAATATGACACGACAGCCTACCTTGCAAAAGCCGAGGATGACCTCTGCGGCGATATAGGATGCTTCGTATGCTCCCGTAGAAGAAAACGACTCGTCAAGCAACACAAGGCTTTTTTTCGACACCTTGTCAAATACTGTCGCAAGGCGTACGCACTCTTCACCGAGACGGCCCTTGTCTATAGTATCCTCTGCACCTATCGGGAAATGGATATAAATACCGTCCGCGGGGCTTGCCACCATACTGTCGGCAGGCACGGGCATACCGAGCTGCATCATTGCCTGCGCAATACCCGCCGCACAGGTTATAACCGATTTACCGCCTCTGTTGGGACCGGTAAGTACGTAAATACGAGCCTCATTATCGAACACAAGATCGTTTTTAACTATGCTTTCCGCTATCTGATCGGCAACGCTGGGGTTGTAAAGACCAAATGCACGGAAGGTGATCTCTCCGCTGGTATCGATCTCGGGAACTGTGAGCGGATATCCCTTTTCTTTTATCTGACGGAGCATCTCGCTTCCCTTGACCATAAACTCTATCTCGGGCATTATCTTGATAAGGAAATCGGTGTTATCAAGAACGTAGCTCTGCACTATAAGCTTCCAGCTCTTTACCGAAGACTTGAATACGTCGTTTATAGCAGAATAGAAAGCATATGAAAGAGCAGTCTTTGTATTCTCGGACTGGCCTCTTCCGAAAGGCACAAGAGCCGCGATGCAGGTATACTCGTCGTTTTTAAAACTCATACGGAGTATTTTTTCCAGAAGCTCGCCGGATTTGAACTGCTCGGAGTTTATGGAAAGAACACCGGCAGAAGAGGGACGAAGCTGTGAATCAAGATTAACACCGACGGTAATGCTCTTTATCTCACGAACACGGTCGGTAAGTTCTGTGAGCTTGCGGTTAAGTTCTTTATAATAATCACTCTCGCAAAGAGTTTTAATGCGCTCTGCCATAGCCTTGAAGCTGCGGCTTTTTAGTTTTTCTCTGATCGGAGCAAGACCCTCGTTCAGTTTTTCAACGCAGGATATGTAAAGCTCTATTTCCGTTATACTGTACAGATAGCTCTCTGTAGTGCCCGACATATCCGCATCAAGCTGTCGGAGTTCAACAATATCGTTGAGTATCGGAATAACGGACATAAGCGCATCCTTCAGCTCCGGGTTATCGAGAAGATCGTAAAAACCCTCGGTACGGTAACGCATTACCTCCGCATCGGTAGTGAAATATTCGGAAAGAGAGCTGTTTTTCAGTTCAAGAAGATAGCTGAGACCAAGTTGCTCGCAGGTGTCATCCGAAATGCTCGCGGTATTTTCACCGGCAAATGCCTGCGCTTTAGATTCGGGAGTGGGATATATGAGACTGAATTCTGAATTCATACTACACCTCTGTCCAATAATTAAGGATTATTATACTATATTTGTCTCGCAATAACAATACCTTGAGATAAAATTATAACCAAAAAGAAGTGAATTTTGTGTGTACGATACCGCAAAATCGTTAAATTTCTGTTACAATATATTATACTACTTGAAAAAACAATTAATAAGTATTATAATGTTTAAGAATATTCCGAAAGGAGACCGAATGATGCTGACTTCCGTACGCAACTTCGTAATCACCTTTGTAATTGCTCTTCTTGTTTTCGCACCAACCGCATACTTTCTGTCAGATCTGCTTATCGAGTGTGTAGGACCCGGATTCGGGATCATTTCTCCGGAGCAAACACCCGTTGACGGACCTGAGAATAACGACGACGGAAATACCGATGCTCGCCCTTCGGTATCCACTAACGGAACGTCGTTCAATATGCTTATAGTCGGAACCGACTACCAGCCGAACGTGCTCAAGGATTACCACGAAGATGCGTTTATTAATTACCCATTATTTGAGAATGCTTCAGAGCTTGACCCTAACGGCTCGATGTCCGACTATACGCTCTACCGCAAGGTAAACGCCGATGCAATGCTCCTTATTCGCGCTGATAAAACACATCAGCGTTTCATCTTCTCCTATATACCGCCCGAAATGCTTGTTATGTGCGGCGGAGTTGAGATGACTCTCAGCGAAGCGTACACCACACTCGGTATCGAGTATCTCACCGAAAAGCTGATGGCTATCACAGGATTCTCTATCGACTACTACACCGTTATCGACATGGCAGGTGTGGAAGCGCTTATCAACTCCGTGGACGGACTTACTGTTACAGTTCCGTGCGATATGAGATATTCGGACCCGGCGCAAAAGCTCAATATTGACCTCAGATCAGGTGTTCATAAGCTTTCAGGCGAAAAATGCATGGATCTTATCCGCTACAACGGATACCCCGAAGATATAGCTTTCGACCGAGCTACGGTTACAATGTCCGTATTTAACACTCTCGCCGAAAAGCTTGCAACCGAATCGGTAATTGCAAAGATAAGCAACGTATACTCAATAACCGCAAAATACGCAACAACCACTTTCAGCGCATCTGACCTCGCGGAACACACGGATCTTCTTACAAATTACTCGGATTACAAAAAGGTGAACATCTCCTACCCGGGAGCTTACAGCATACATAACGGACGGAAAATATTCGTCCCCAACGTTAACAAAGCTGTCCTCACCTATTCCGAATACAGATAACTTAGTTATTAAAAAATTTATATAAACAACGGAGAAAAAAATGCTCAACACAGAAAAGACAATGGAAAAGATCGTTGCCCTCTGCAAGACCAGAGGCTTCGTTTACCCCGGCTCCGAGATCTACGGCGGCCTTGCTAACTCTTGAGACTACGGCCCCCTCGGAGTTGAGTACAAGAACAACATCAAACGCGCTTGGTGGAAGAAGTTCGTTCAGGAGTGCAAGTACAACGTAGGACTTGATTCCCCCATCCTTATGAATCCTCAGGTATGGGTAGCATCCGGACACGTAGGCGGATTTTCCGATCCTCTTATGGACTGCAAGGAGTGCAAGACCCGCCACCGCGCAGATAAACTTATTGAGGACTACGCTGCGGAGCACAAGCTTGACGTAAATCCCGGCGGATGGTCTAACGACGAGCTTGCCAAGTTCATCGAGGAGCACGAGATAGTTTGCCCCGACTGCGGCGCTAAGAACTTCACCGATATTCGTAAGTTCAACCTAATGTTCAAGACCTTCCAGGGTGTTACCGAGGACAGCACCAGCCAGA
>JAZQJQ010000012.1:0-8238 GCA_045541735.1 Eubacteriales bacterium | reverse complement strand
CGCTACGTGGAGGATCACTTTGCAAGGGTTAATACAGCGCTTACACGCGGAAAGCCGTACGTTAAGATTGCAGTTTTGCACCCCGTAGAAAGCTATTGGATCCACTTTGGTCCCAATGAGCAGACGCAGCATCTGCGCGATAAGCTGGACGATAACTTTATGCACGTTACCGAGTGGCTGCTAAAGGGTAATATTGATTTTGATTATATCTGTGAATCCACTTTGCCGATGCAATGCACGAAGGGCGGAGCTCCGCTGAGAGTGGGAGAGATGGAATACGACGTTATCGTTGTTCCCGAGTGCGAGACCCTGCGCTCCACAACTCTTGAAAGACTTGAAGCATTCAAGGCGGCGGGCGGCAGGCTCGTGTTTATGGGAGACGCACCGAAATACGAGGATGCAGTCCCCTCTGCGAGGGGCAGAGCGCTGTTTGACAGCTCTGACAGTATCGCGTTCAGCAAGGGGGCATTGCTTGAGGCGCTTGCGGGGGAGAGAACGGTAGAGATACGCGACAATAACGGCGTATATACAGCAAATCTCCTGCATCAGATAAGGCGGGATACAAACGGCCTTTGGCTGTTTGTTGCACATTGCACGGAGCCGTATAACAAGGATGTTGCAACCTGCCAGCAGATAAACATATATGTGAACGGCAAATATAAGCCTCAGCTTTGGGATACTGCAAGCGGGGATATAAAGCCGATAAGCTATGAGATAAAGAACGGCAGAACACGCATAAACGCAAACCTGTACGATTACGATTCGCTGCTGCTCTTCCTTGAGGATACGGATGAGGAGAGCGCACTTGAATTGAAGCAAAGCCCTGCTCCCGTGCCTCTCGGTACCGCTCCCGAGCTTGTGGACTATACGCTCTCGGAGCAGAACGTGCTCCTGCTCGATATGCCGAGATATGCCATTGATAACGAACAGCTAAAAGGACCTGAGGAGATGCTTCGAGCAGATGCGGCAATACGTGCGCGCCTCGGCTATCCTGCGGGCAAAACACAGCCTTGGGTAATTCCCGCAAAGCCGGCAGAGCATACGGTGACTATGGAATTTACCGTACACAGCGATATCAACTACGCAGAGCCGTATCTCGCGCTTGAAGAGGCTGATACTGCAAAGATATTCTGGAACGGCGAAGCGGTGGCGAACACTATCTGCGGATATTATACAGATAAGTCCATAAAAAAGATAATCCTTCCCGCGATACAAAAGGGAGAAAACGTACTTAGAGTTACCTTCCCGTTCGGCGAGAGGTCAAACTGCGAGGCAATGTATCTGCTTGGCAGCTTTGGCGTAAGAGTTGCAGGCAGACGAGTAACGCTGACAGACCTGCCGGAAAAGCTTGCTTTTGACGATCTGACACATCAGGGACTTCCTTTCTACGGCGGTGAGGTATCCTATCGTATTCCGATAGAGCTTGACGATGCCTGCCCCGTTGGCATCAGGGTGCCGCATTACTCAGCGGCAGTCAACGCCGTTGCCGTAGACGGGGAGCGAAAAGCCATTATCGCTTATCCTCCGTACACAGCGGAACTCGGCGTACTTGAAGCAGGAAAGCACACGGTTACCGTCACAGCATTCATCTCGCGCCGCAACTGCTTCGGCGACGTGCACAACGCAGATGAAAAATTCCGTTGGCAAGGACCCTCCGCGTGGGTAACGAAGGACAGCCTCTGGACCTATGAATACCGCCTGCGCCGTACGGGAATATTTTCGACTCCCGTATTGTCTGTTGCAAGATAAATAAAAAAGATGCTCTGAAAAATGCAATCTTTCAGAGCATCTTTTTCCTTGTTTATTTTCTCATAACACACACGATATCGTCAATCTCAAATACGGGGTAGTAGCCGAGCCTTGCGTATTTTGCGGGGAGTGCATCCCATTCGGTGTATCGCAGGTCGATAACGAGGTATTCAACGCCGTCCAGCTTGTCGCTTATATCGTAGGTGTTACCTATTTCGTATATAACGTCACGCTCCGATAGGTGTGCCACAAGGAAGGTCGTTGCCGCAACGGAAGCATCTTTGGGAACATATGTCATTGCTTCGTCAAGCGCTACTATCTCCTCTGAAAGCTCGTCGAGATATTTGACGTAATTAAGCTGAGAGGGCATACGAGCGGATGCCGCAAGCACGCAGGCAGTGCAAGCAAAGGATGCAAGACTGCGGCGCACCTTGGGGGAAAGCTCCTTGTAATTGAGCATCGCCGCGTATACGAGAAGCGCGAGAGTGCCGAAAACGTACTGAAAATCAAGGGAATACTGATACTGCCAATTCGGCATAAGATTCACAAGCACCAGACCGCCGAAAAGTATATAGTGCGATATTTTTTTAGTGAACAGCGGAAGCAAGCCGAGCGGCAGAAGCATCATAACGGCAAATTGAAATCTTTCTGCGGTGAAGCATTCTTTTATAACGCGGAATGGGTCCTTTATCGCGGTGGCTATAACACCCGCAAGCGATCCGTCCTCGGAAATGTGGCTGTATCTCCACGCCATTACACCGAGCCCCTGCGCGTTTAGATAAGCGCACGCAGCGAGAAAATATGCAACGGCAGATGCGGTGATCACCGCGCCGATAGCCTTGCGCCTGCCGGAAAACAGCAAAAACAGACCGAGAAAGGCGATATATACTGCCGCGTCTTCTTTTACCGAGCAGGTAAGCAGGGCGAAGATGACAGCCGGGATTAGCTTTTTCTTTTCCGCAAAATATACTGTCCACATTATCATTAAGGGGAGAAAGCAATTTTCGTGGAAGTCGTACATACAGCCGCCCATCAGTGCCGGATGCAACAAATAAACAACGCAGAAAAGCGCACTCACCTTGTTTGAAATACCGAGGTGCTTTGCCGTAAGCCAGAGCGGAACAGCTCCGAGTGCAAGGGCAAGCGCCTGGATTATCTGCACGGTCTCGGGGCGTGGGAAAAGTGCGTATAACGGAAGTGCGAGATAAAAAACGGGGGAGAGATGTACGGCAAAGTGCGAAAGCTCGTAGCCGCGCTCGCAGGTTGTATATGGAATAAAGCGTTCCTTCAAGGAATAGAACGCTTGCGCGAAAATGCCGAAATCAAAGGCGGGAGCACGGTAGGCAAGGTAACGGCTTACGGTTACCGCGGAATTGTATACAGCAAAGAATATAGCTGCACACATGGCAACAGATAGCCAAATAAGCTTGGAATCGTCCGAAAATTTAATATCCGCAAAAGCGCGGAAACAGTAGATACCCACGACCGCCATAAAGACAGCGGCGGCAATAAAGACGTAAAACTCCGTCTTTTTTTCATACACCGCGCGCGTACAAAGTGCAAGCGAGGATAAAAACAGCAGCACTCTGCCCACAAGCGCCGAGGAAGGCGCCTTTAGCATAAACGCAGAAAAAACTACGGGTATTGCGGTTATCAGCGCACATACAAGCGCGGTGCCGTTTGCAAGACTGTAGCTTCTCAGTGCGGCGTATGTGATCCAAGCGCATACGGCGGAAAGAAACAGCGGCTCGCGGCGGTCATATATTCGGGAAAATAAACTCTTCACGGAATCGTTCACGGTTTTCTCCTTGACTTTAATAAGAATATATTAACACGGCATTTTCGTTTTGTCTACATAAATGCAGGTTTTTCGGTCAAATTATTGACAATGAGGAAAATAAGAATTATAATAGTGAAGATAAAAGACTATTGAAAAGAGGTATATTATGGAGATCACAAAGAAAAGTGTAATCGGCGATATTCTTGATGCGGAGCCCGATACCGCACAGTTCTTTTTTGAGATAGGTATGCATTGCCTCGGTTGCCCTCATTCCCGCGGCGAGTCCGTTGAGGATGCTTGTGCAGTTCACGGTACCGATGCAGACGCACTCATAAAGAAGATAAACGATTTTCTTGCCGCAAAGGCTAAGTAATGCCGAGGCAAAGTGAATTCGGAAAACGGCTTTCCGCGGCGGCAGATCTTGTCCGTGCGGGGGCCGTTTTTGCCGATATAGGAACTGATCACGCATCCCTGCCCATATACCTTGCATCGCTTGGCAAGGTAAAAAAGGCGTACGCCTGCGATATCGCCGAAAAACCCGTTGAGCTTGCAAAAAACAATGTAGATGCCTCGGGATATTCGGATCTTATCGAGGTGCGCCAGACAGACGGATTTTGCGGACTTGAGGGTTTAGGTCTTACCGATGCCGCAGTGTGCGGTATGGGTGGGGAGCTTATATCCGAACTGCTTTCGGCTGAATGTGCGCGTTTTTTGCGTGCCGATAAGGTGCGGCTGATATTACAGCCTATGTCCCGTTCTTCGTATCTCAGGCACTACCTTGCAAGCGAGGGCTTTCACATCGAGAATGAGCTTATCGTGCGCGATATGGGCAGACAGTACGAGATCATATGCGCTGTGTATACGGGCGTTCCGTATGATCTTACTCCCATCGAAGAACAGCTCGGCAGGGAGAATATCAGGCGCGGCGGCGAAGAGCTTGCAGTGCTTTGCAAAAGAAGACTCCTGCATTTGAAGAATCTTCTCGCAGGCACTCAGGGGGCGGAGCGGGAAGAGACGCTCGCTCTTATCAAAATGCTTGAGCAAACCGAAAAAGAGGTACTGAAATGACCGTAAAAGAGTTTTATAACGCATTGTGCGAACAGATACCCACATCTCTTTCAATGCCTTGGGATAATGACGGACTGCAGCTTTGCCCCGATCCTGAGAGAAGAGTTGAAAAGGTGCTTTGCGCACTTGATCTTACTTACGATGCCGCAAAGGCTGCCGTTGAAAACGGTTGTGATGCTGTAATGACTCACCATCCGTTTATGTTTGCGCCCGTGCGCAGTGTTCGCGCAGGAGAGGGAAAGGGAGATGCGCTTCTTCTGCTTCTTAAAAACGGAATTTCCGCAATAAGCTTCCACACACGTTACGATGCACTTGACGGAGGCATGAACGATCTGCTTTGCGAGAGGCTTGGGCTCATACCCGGCGAGCGCTTCGGCGGTACGGGAGAGGAGATAGGCAGACTTTCCGATACTGCGGAAACGGAAATAAAAGTGTTTTCCGAGAATGCAAAAAAAGTGCTCGGTGCGCCTTTTGCGCTTCTTTCCGCCGGCGGTAAAAGGACCGTGAAGCGCGTTGCTGTATGCGGCGGCGACGGCAAAGATTTCATAATCCCTGCTGCAAGGCGCGGCGCCGACATCCTCGTCACCGGCAGAGCAAGCTACAACACTGCCGTCGAAGCGCAGGAGCACGGCATCGCAGTGCTCGAATGCGGGCATTTTTACACCGAGGTCATCTGCCTTCCCGATTTTGCCGCAAGGCTTGAAAAAATGGGCATTGAGTCGGTAATTTACATCAAATGCGAAATTGAAACAGTTTGACCGCAGGGCGGAAAACCGAACACCGTAAGGGGTGAGATGTGTCGCTTGCGGCACCTGAAGGCTTGCTTCATCCGAAAAACAGCTAAATATGCGCAAAAACGGCTAGATTTACACAATCTTTGAAAACGCCGGAAAGTTGTGTTATAATATTCAACACAAAAAACGCAAAAAGGTTGCGCAAACAATGATGCTAAGATATAATCTTTTCAGACAGACAGACAGACAGACAGACAGACAGAAAAGAAAACTCTGTCTTTTTCTGCTTGCAATTTTTTATGATATAAAGCCATTCCGTTTCGGCTTTGTGTGCCGTAACGGAATGGCTTTTTGCGTGCTTTGGGAGGTGGATATGTACAGAAAGATTATAAGCACACTTCCGCACAGTGAGTATTTTTTAGAGCCTCAGTGCGGAAAAACTATTTACGCACATCAGTGCTGTTCCGCTTTTTTAGCGCGAAACGATATGTGCGGAGCGGTGAAGGAGTGCTTTTACTGCGTTTATGCAGCGTTTGCTCTTGATGGCGAAATAACGCCGGATACCGGACGGTGCACTTACGGAGCAGAAACAAATAAACAAAAATTTAAAGAATTTTGGGAGGAACTATGAAAAAAAGATTAATTGCATTTTTGCTTGCGGCTTTTATGGGGCTAACTGTGATTCCCGTATTTGCCTCCGCTGTAAGTGCAGCAACGGAGGTCTATGCAAGTGGCAACCTGGGACAGGGAAATATAACCGCTTGGACTATTTACGATAATGGATTGCTTGTCATTGACGGCAAAGGCAACAGTATTTCTACAAAATGGGATTCTACCACAGCTTCGCCTTGGAAAGATTATGCCGACATTATCACAAGAGCAAGTTTTGTGAACTGCGAAAATTGGGTGCGTATTCCCGAAAATACATTTCGTGGTCTTTCAAACTTGAAAGAGGTTATACTTCCCGAAAATATTGAAGAAATCTGTCAATATGCGTTCACCGGAGCTGCGCTTGAAACGATTATATTACCGGAGAGGCTTGAAACGATTGGAAATTATGCTTTTTCTTCGTGCGAATCATTGAACTACATCAATATTAATGATGGGGTAACATCTATTGGTTCCAGTGCTTTTTACAATTGCTCAAGTTTAAAGGCTATTTCAATCCCCGATAGCGTAACTTCAATTGGACAAACGCTTTTTCAAAATTGTGGGAATTTGGAGTATGTGAGATTGAGTGAGAGCGTAGACAAGGTCGGAGGTTCAATGTTTTTGGGCTGTACTATGTTGAAAAACGTTTCATTGCCGGCTTCTGTAACTGTAATTGGCTCCAAGGCTTTTTCCAATGCCTCAAATCTTGCAGGTGTTTACTACCACGGCACTGTTGAGCCGACTACCTATAATCCCGGTTTGAATAATGCTTCCTTTTCGTTAACACCGGATACAATGGTGATTTATGCTTCCAATGATTATTCAGGCACTACAATGGGTTTGAAGGCAACATGGGAAAACGATGTGCACAATGTTACCAAAATCGACGGATATTTTGTAAATGTAGCACACACCATTGGCGGTGCTGTCAAGGCAGATAAAAGCATTGTGCCCGTTGGCGACACTGTTACCGTTGATATTATGGCATATAAAAACTATGTACTTGACACATTCGCTGTCACAGGCGCAGACGGTAATGAGATTACCGTTACAGGCGACTCAAACACCCGCACATTTTCAATGCCTGAAGGTGATGTTACCATTACTGCAACATTCAAATCCACAATAGTGCCTCATGTTCACAGTTGGACTTTTGAAGCTGAAGGAACATACATCAACGCAACTTGTGCGAATACCGATGGTGCGTGCCACAATCCATATCAGAGTGTTGTAATTACCCCGCCCAGCACTAAATATTTCGCTTGGAATCTGGAAAGAACTGTGACAGTTTCCGGAACGATTGAAGATGTCGAAATCCCCGAAGTTGTTTACACATTGAAGTCCACAGGCGAAGAGGTACGCCCATTTGAGCCTGGCGTTTATGTGGCAAGTCTCACTATAGAAAATACAACCTTAACCTATGAGTACGAGATTACAAAATCCAATCAGCTTAACAACTCGTTTTTTACATACACTGCTCCCGAAAACCTTACATATGACGGAACAGCAAAGATTGCAACTGTTGTTCCTAACGCAACCGTAGATGCCTATATTGGTGATGTTGAGGTTTTGTACAATAGTAGTTCGACACCACCTGTTACTGTGGGGACGTATACTGTTACGCTCAACGTTGAGGAAAGTGATTATTTTACCGCTAAAACGAATCTCGCTCTTGGGGGAAGAGGTGGTCAAAAGTTTAGCATTGTTGCAAAAGATATCGAGGATTTGGACTACACCGGTTTGGCGGCAAGCTATCCGGTGGGTGCTACACCCAATGTTACTATTCAGTATAACGGTATGACTCTTGAAAAGGATACTGACTATACGTTGGAATATGCCAATAACACCGTGCCCGGCACGGCAACTATAACGGTCACAGGTATTGGCAATTACACCGGAACAAAAACACTGGGGTTTGAAATTTCAGCCCACATCCACAGTTGGAACTATGAGCTTGACGGTACTGATACCATCAAAGCGACTTGCACCGCTGAAGGTTGTACTGACACCAACGGTGGCAGCGTTACAATCGCAGCTCCCGCAAGCCTTGACTACACAGGAGCAGCTATTGAAGCAGTCGTAACTAATAATCTTACAACAGGCGATACCGTTGAGGTGGTATATACAGCGGTAAGCGGTTCAGAGCTTACCGAGGGTAAGCCAGTAGAGGTTGGTACATACACCGCAAAAATCACCGTCGGCGGCGTAACGGCAAGTGTGGAGTTTGAGATTACACCTGTCACCTACACTGTCATC
>JAZQJQ010000011.1:0-17833 GCA_045541735.1 Eubacteriales bacterium | reverse complement strand
GGCAAAACCGCCCGTAAACGCCCCGTGTGCGCCCACAGAGCCCCATACCGAACCCGTCCCGAGAAAGATACGAAAGAGCGGCACCGGATGCCTGTATCAGATAAATGACAACCTCTGGGAAGGCAGCTTCTTCCCAAGACTGCCGAACGGTAAGCGGAAGAAGTTCAACGTCTACGCCGAAACCCGTGAGCAGTGCGAAATCAAACTCGCCGAGATGATCAAACGAGTGAAAGCGGAGATCGCGGAAGAGAAGGAAAATCGTATAACTGAAAAAGAACTGTAAAAGAAAAGCACCGCTATGAAAATCCATAGCGGCGCTTCATGGCTGACACAAGTGATTTTAATCATTAATAAATTCTTCAAATCCGCGATACAGTGTGTAGTTATAACTTTCCCAAAAAGGTTTGCCTGCAAATATTTTTCTTGAGTCTGGGAATAATGAAAAGTTTGAATTAATGTGCGCTAAATACGTATACGGATTATTAGAATGCGGTTTTTGTTTTTCTATAAGTCCTGTTAGTATACCTGCCCAAACACCAGATGAACCAACTATCCCTTTATACAAATCCGGAATTTTATCAAGGTATCCAAGAGCATCTGTTGCAATAGTCAATGCAGTAGTCAACACACCTCCAAAGCGTACCACCTTTAATATATCCATACTCTTCTTGAAATCGGTAATTGCTTGATCAACCTTCTTTTTCTCATCATACATTATTTCTTGCAGTATTTCCGGAGCATCTGCTTTCTTTATAGCATTTCTAAAGTTTTCGATCGCAATCATAAACTGTGCACGTTCATCTTTTCGTTTTTCTCTGAATTTCAATATATCTTCCGGAGGAACATCAATAAGGTTTTGAGGGAAAATATCTGGGAGCATTATTGAAATCAAAGCCTCTGTGCTAGGTTCTACATATACCTCGCCCGGAAAATACGACTCTTGTAAATTTCCGTCATATAGAAAGTAGGTAGATGTAGTCCAAAGTTCTTGATTCCTTGTGTATAGAGATAAGTTGTTACACTCAGCGATATGGTTCGCTAAAAAAGTCATGTAGAAATTTGCGGTGTTAGGATTAGCGTATAGCCAATTGGCATTTTCATCAATTGGTTTAACTTTGTAAAAAATCTCTTTAATTAGTTTCACATCCATTTTGGATGAGTGAATTCGAATATATTCTGTCTCATCACTATCTATAAGAGTTAAAGCGGCGGCTTTGTGTTGATTGGCTTCCATAAAGTTTGCAAATTCTTCGCTAGCTTTTGAGGCGTATCGAACTGGAGAAATCGGAATTCCTATTTCTCCAGTCGAACACAAGGCTTCTATATTTCTGGGCTCATGAAGTTGATAGTCAGGCGGCACTATTCTGTATATCTTATCCCAAAATAAAGAAGCATTCCAAAGCCATTGATAATCCGTATGTTGAAATTCAATAGTCGGATAATATAAAATTGAATTACTCATATTTTGTTATGTCCTTTCTTATACACGATGTAAATTATAATCCGCAGTAAACAAAGAAGAACGAGTGCTGCTAAAATAGGATATCTTCAGCATGTAACTCATAAATTCCTCGATCTACTTTCATTTGTTTTACTGGAATTCCATTTTTCTTGGCTATATCTAGTATTTTTGAACGATTATCATCAGTAATGCAGGCCCCAAGATATATACATGTTATTTTAGGCATGATAAGATCTGGGGGTTCATTAGTTCCAATTAAAATACGCCATTCGTTTTCGTATTCCCAGGCACTATCTTTTGCTAACATTCCAAGCATTAAATGTTCCGAAGCTCTAGCAATACTGCTAGGAGAATTATCTATAGCATATTCCCACGGTATTTGAGGTCTAGAGTTTGAATAATATACAGGGAACGGCAGTTTTGTAAAAATCGATTTGTCCTGCCCGCTGAAATCGTACTCGATGCAAAACCCTTTGTGGCTATCTGCATAATGTGACCACATTAGTCTGTTCTTGAAATCGGTACATAAACATCCTATACGGAACATATTATCCATCGCCTCGGAAAGCTGCATTTCCATATTTTGAAAGATACTTTCCGTAGTTTCTAATGATTCTGTTTGCTCTGGAAAGAGTTTTTTGCTGATACTAGTTGTCAATGATAATTCGTCGGCATCACTTTCGATACCACTTGTTTGAGCTAGTTCTTTGTATAGATCTGTTTCATCAGTGAGGGTTAATATTTTATCAGAATCAATATGAGCGAGCATTTCGCATAAAGGTTTAACAAACGGTTTGTGAGAGTTTTCAAACAAAGTATCTGACAATACCACTTGGATTAGCCTAACAACAAATGAAGTGTTTTCGACGGGCGTGTTCGTTTCAGCGTTTTTATTTAAATAGTCATTTAGTATATTATCGGAAAGTAATTTTTCTATTAGATGTTTTTCCTCAACTGTGCAATTTGATATAGATATTGAACCATTGAGCACCAAGGGGTATTTCTCGAAAACGGCAGTTAACAAGCGATTGGCTTCGGGATATTGAGCCATATACAATGTGTTAATTCTTATGCCGGCTTTACTATCAAATGGATCATTGAAATCGCTAGGTTTAGAGCATCTTAAAGTATTATTACTGAGATTAACTAATGAGTACCCATTTTTATCAAAAGAGCGATATTTGTATAATCTCCCGTTCGCGGTGTCTCTTAATAGTAAGGCGTGAAGTTTGCTCTGTATACCTTCCACATTTTTGCTTCCAGAATAATATTCAATCAATGATTCTAAAAATTCTCTTTTTTCATCTGAGGTAACCATAGTTATTCTCCTTACTTTTGTAGACATTTTTATTAAGAATAAACAGAACGATCTATATACTGACGCAGATAGATATACCACGCTATGGAACAAAATATAAAGTCTATAACTGATGCTATTGCCCATCTTAAAATATACGAAGCCACAAAATTGCTAATTGGATCGACCGTGATTCTATTTGAACATAGTTCTGCAAGACCTGTGATATCGAAAACAGAAAAAAGCATAAAAATAATTGTTGCAACGAAAGCAATTCCACTAATCTTTCCATCGGCATCGCATTCATAAAGACCAGCATTATGATATTTGTTTTTTACAAAACAAAAAACAGTTTTTCCGAACAGAACTAAAGAGAGAACTGGCCATACGATGGGAAATGCTTTGCTCAAAATCTCTGATATAATGTGTTCTTCCACAACTACCTCCATAGTTTATAAAAAGCCGCAAAGTATCCCTACTTTGCGGCATTCGTATGCGGACAAATCCGCAAATTTGGTATGGTTGTTTTAATAGATTTGTCAATCCATTTTTATGTAGGGTTTATAATATTCTAAAGCATCATCAGGAGGTATGCACATAGAGTTGCTTGAAGATAAAAATGCTCGCGGCAAATTGTGAAATCCCCATACATATTTACTTACTGTTTTTCTATACGCTTTTCCTTTTGTAGTTAAAAACAAAATGCATTCAGTGATTTGATTACTCATGAATGTAGCTAATTTGATGTGCTCAACAGAATAATTAAGGTTATCTTTTAAAAGGGGAATGATCTCATTTACTTGCGATTGAATTTGATAAAGTTCTTTTTCCAGAGCTAAACGATTTTTGCTGAATAGTAATTTTCTGCTATCGTATTTCTTAAGTTGAATTGAGTTAGCATATAATTCTTCGGCCAAATTAGCAATCATGAGCATTTACCATCTTATATTAATTATACCATATTTTGATGTTTTTTGCAAGAAGCAGGGGCGTATTTGTAACACAGAATCTGACCCGCAGTAAACAAAGAAAAAGGAAATTGCGGTGCGTATTGTCAAGTAAAAATCATTTTTACTTGACAATGTAAAATGGTCAAAAACTGTGGTCAAAAAATTGTGAATTTCCTAAAGGTGGGGAGAAAACACCTAAATAGCAATAAAAAACGACCTAAAGTGGAGAACGAATCTCTGCTTTAGGTCGTTTTTGTGGTCGGAGTGACAGGATTCGAACCTGCGGCATCGACGTCCCAAACGTCGCGCGCTACCAGCTGCGCCACACCCCGTTGTTTACCGTAGTATTTTAACATATAAGATGCGCGTAGTCAAGGGGAAAAAGACGATTTGATCATTTATGGTTCGTATATATGAGATCAGCAAAATGTAATTGAATCGGCGAGATCGTCGATTATGTACTGCGCGGAGGTGGGACATACTGTATTTTCGGAAAGCAGGCGAAACAGGCAAAGTGCTTTTTCTTCGTTTCTTGAAATATCATTCAAGCGACAACTTTTTATTGAAGCTCTGTTTTGTTCAATTATCTCTATCGAATACCTCGCGCCGTGTTCGGTGCCGGTCTTTATAAGAATATATTCAAATTTTATACCGTTCGCGATTACCGATCTATTAAGTATAACATTGTCTGTCATAATTATCTGCTCCCAAATGTGATACCTCAATTATACAGTTTTTTGTATGCAGATATTTATGCAAAAAAAATGTGAAAGATGCTATGTTTAGGGTAAAAAATATACTTATTCCATTCATTTTTCATTCATTTTTACGAATTATAGAGATTGTTCGACGTTATTTCGCAAAAAACGGTTTTTTAAAAAACAAATTATCAAAAAAAGAGCGGATTTTATAGATTAGTCAAATCCAAAAGAGAGAAATGCTATAAAAAAGCCAATCTATCACAATTATTCAACGGCGTTTAATGGATTTTTTTCATTTTAAGAAAAATATTCATTTTTTGTGACTCGGTCACAGAAAATGAAAAAACAATTGCATATAATATAAGCGTAAACAAACAAAACACTTTTCGGAGGATGTTATGAATACAAAGGTCAGAGAGCTTTTAAATCAGCAAATTAATAAGGAATTCTATTCCGCTTATCTCTATCTTGATTTTTCCAACTATTTCAAGGCAAAGGGTCTTGACGGATTTGCAAACTGGTATCTGATCCAGGCGCAGGAGGAGCGCGATCACGCGATGCTGTTCTACACTTATCTGCAGAACGAGAATCAGACAGTCGAGCTTGAAGCCATTCCAAAGCCCGATAAGGTCTTTAATGCGCATATGGACGTTCTGAAGGCAGGTCTTGAACATGAGGAATACGTTACCTCACTTATTAACGATATCTACGCTGCTGCGTACGACGTAAAGGATTTCCGCACCATGCAGTTTCTCGACTGGTTCGTTAAGGAGCAGGGAGAAGAGGAGACCAATGCAAACGATCTCATTACCAAGATGGAGCTGTTCGGATCGGATCCCAGGAGCTTGTATCTCCTTAACCAAGAGCTCTCCGCAAGGATATATTCCGCGCCGTCGCTTGTGCTGTAAAACATCAATAAAGAAGCCGACCTCGTTTCAACGGGGTCGGCTTCTTCCGTCTGTGATGGAGCAACGAAAAATGTTAGATATTTGATTGCAATCGTATAATATTTGATCGTAAATTCGATAAACGCTTGACAGACTTTGAAAAGAACTGTAAGATTTCAGGTATTAATTTTTGACAATATACGGTGTATTTGGAGGTCAGATATGTTTTTGAATGACAAGGAAGAAGCGATCATCGGTACTTTTTTAAGCAACGCGGATGATTATGAATTTGATGATATGGAGCTTACTTGGGCGAACGGCAGCAGGATCATTGCCAACTACGTTTCAAATTACGAGGACAGCAACGACCAAAAAAAGGGCTCGGACAGCTACGAGGAGTACACGAGCTTTGTTTTTGATGTGATTGAGGTTATAGGCGAGCCTCCCGTTCTTATTTCCGAGCAGGACGGCTTTTGCCTCAACTATCACAATTTTCCCGTCTCCATTACTGTTGACGGAAACAAGATCAATTAAGAAAGCAGTCACACCTTTGGTGGTGTGACTGTTTTTTTGCTTTACTTGCTTTCAACATAATTTCTGTCATATATCTCCACGGCCTTCCGCGCGTAGGTGCGCGGCGTTATTCCCGTGTGGCGCTTGAAGGCGTAGCTGAAGTACGATTGTGAGGAAAAACCGCATTCGTAAGCAATTTGTGTCAGTGTCATTTCGGTGGTGATCAAAAGCTCGATGGCCTTTTCTATCCTGAAATCCTCGATATAACGATGGAGCGGCTTGCCGGTGGCGGCTTTAAAAAGCTTGTGAAAATAAGACGGTGCGAACTTCGCTACGCTTGCCACTTTTTCAAGGCTTAGCTCAGAAGTAAGATTGTTTTTTATGTATTCCATAGCTTTTTCCACAGCTTTGTTTCCTCCCTTTGATCCGCCGATACCCGCAGGGGAATGTATTGTATATATCAGATCAAGTATGAGGCTTTGCTGTAAAAGCTCGTCATCTGCATGCTTTGTAACGTGGCATTCGCACAGCCTTTCAAAGATCCTTCGGACACGGTCGGTGTCTGAATATTCTATGAAATTCGGAAGGGCGGACAGCGTATCGTAGAGGAGTCCCTCGCGGACTATTAAGTGAATAAAAAAGCATTTAAAGGGGAGGCGGGTGTGGCGTACCTGCCCCGGCCTTGCACAAATTATCATATTTGTGGTAATTGGATGAGATTTGCCGTCTATATATGATACGCCGCCGTTTTCCATGGGGAGCTCAATTTCAAACTGGGTTACCTTTCTATCGTCCGTGACGGTTCGGTTTTTATAGGCGACCTGAGAGTTGTATTTGCCAACCCAAACCCTCTGCGGTAGTACAATTCTGCTCATATCAACACCAAAAAGATAAGTTTTCTAATAAATACGTAAAAGATTTCGTATTTATTGAGTTGGATGTATTATACAATGGGGTTGTTGGATTGTCAACTGTATAATTCAAAACCGATTGGCGCTATTAGTAAAAGGCATTTGTACTTAAAAGAAAAGAGATGTTGTTATGAAGGTTACGGATGTAAAAACTTTTGTGGTGGATTGCTTCCGCACTAATTGGGTGTTTGTTAAGGTCTACACAGATGAAGGGATAACAGGTGTAGGCGAGGGAACACTTGAATACAAGGAAAAAGCGCTTGTTGGTGCGGTTGAGCATATAAAAAGCTATCTTGTCGGAAAGGATCCGAGGCAGATAGAAAAGCATTATCACGATATCTACCGTGATGCCTATTGGCGCGGCGGAGCGGTGCTTATGTCTGCTCTTTCTTCTGTCGAGATGGCTTTGTGGGACATTCTTGGCAAGTCTCTCGGTGTGCCCGTTTATCAGCTGCTCGGCGGCAAAGTAAACGAAGATTGCCGAATTTACGTAAACGGTTGGTTTGCAGGCGCAAGAGAGCCTGAGGAGTTTGCGGCAAAGGCAAAAGCTGCTGTGGAACGCGGTGTTACCGCATTGAAGTGGGACCCGTTCGGTAAGAGCTATTTGCAGATATCAAATGCCGATCTTGACAAGGCTCTTCGCTGTATCGGCGCAGTTCGCGATGCGGTAGGAAGCGGTGTCGACCTGCTTGTTGAAGCACACGGACGTTTTGACGTTCCCACGGGAATTAAAATAGCAAAAGAGGTAGAGCAGTTTAAGCCCATGTTCCTTGAGGAGCCCGTTCCGCCCAATAATCTTGAGGCGCTTGAAGCTGTCAGAGCAAAATCTCCCGTTGCGATAGCTGCAGGCGAGCGGCTTTATACCCGCTTTGACTATAACGAGCTTTTCCGCCGCCGTGCATGCGATTACATACAGCCCGATATTTCACACGCGGGCGGAATTATGGAGCTTAAGAAGATTGCCGCCGCCGCAGAGGCAAGCTATATTCCTTTTGCTCCGCATAATCCCTCCGGCCCCGTTGCCAACGCCGCAACACTTCAACTTGCGGCTTGCTGTCCAAACTTCTGCATTCTGGAGATCATGTTCAGCGACGTGGAATGGCGAAGGGATGTTACAAACGAGGCGCTTGTTTACGAAAACGGCAGAATCAAGATCGGAGACAAGCCCGGTCTTGGAATCGAGATAAACGAGGAGGAGTGCGCGCGGCATCCATACGTTGAGCACAACCTCCGCCATTATACGGGCGCGCTTACGGATATCCGCCCCGCAAAGACAGAATTCTATTTTTAATTAACATACATAAGGAGCGTAAGAATGAAAAAGTACGAAGTAAAGGATCACGAGCCGTCTTATCTTCCGGAGGATGCAGAATGGGAGCTTGTTTGGGCTGATGAATTTGACGGCACAGAGCTTGATACCACCAAGTGGAGCTTCAGAACCAATTTCTGGGGCAGAGAATTTGAGGCATACAGCGATCAGGGCGTAGTGCTTGACGGTAACAGCCACGTGGAGCTGCACAGAACGGAGCGCGACGGACTTTATGTTTCTCCCCAGCTTCAGACCGGATGCCTTTCCTATGACGTTCCCTGCGACAGAACTAAGCGCCCTCCGAGCGGCAACGATCCCATATGGATACTCGGTCCGCTTGAGGAGCCTAAATTCCAGCACCGTTACGGCTTCTACGAATGCAGATGCAAGATGCAGAAGTATCCCGAGGAAATGTGGAGCGCGTTTTGGACTCAGGCGCCCGGCATCGGCTCCCGCATTGAGCCCGAATGGTGCGGTGTGGAAACCGATATTTTCGAGTGCTTCCACGAGGGCAAGGCAACGACCGGTAATATTATGGGCGGCTACGCTTCTCAGTTCAAGGCTGACGGCCGAGTAAAGTACGACCTTGAAGAAACCGAGGACGGTTGGCACTACTTCGGTATGGATTGGTCGCCCGAGGGATACGTTTTCTATTGCGACGGCAAGGAGGTTTCCCGTTGCAACGCGCACGTTTCCCACGTTCCGCAGTTCATTATGCTTTCTACAGAGGTAAGAGGCTATCGTCGCATTCAGCAGATGAAGGCAAAGGGAATGGATCTTCGCGAGGCAAAGTTTGCAGTTAAGGGCGAGTTTGTTGACGATGCATTTACTGTTGACTTCGTAAGAGTATACGATAAGGTAAGCAAATGAAAAAAACAGCTTTGATTACCGGTGCTTGTATAAATACAGGCGTTGATATCGTAGAAAAGTTCGCCGAAGAGGGATATAACGTTATCTTCACCGGCAGAAATAAGGAGCAGGTTGAAGCTAAAGAGGCGGAATACCGCAAGGCATATTCCGATATCACAGTTATGGGATATGCGATAAACTCCATATCGGAGGACGGCTCGGTTGATGAGGAGTCGGTTGCTAAGATGTTTGCGGACATCGACAAAAACGGTCTTTTTGTTGAAACACTCATCCTTAATGCTGCCGATCAGGGCCTTGGCATAACGGTTTTTGAAAATCCTCTTTCCGATTTCATCAAGGTTATAAACACCAACGTTGTGTGGAATTACTGCCTTTGCGAGCATGCAGGCAGTCGTATGAAGGATAACGGCGGCGGTAATATTGTGTTTGTAAACTCCAATACCGCATACAGAGCAATTCCCAACAGAATTGCGTACTCCGCATCAAAGGGCGGGCAGCTTGGTATGATGCGTGCTATGGCTCTTGATCTCGGCAAGTATAATATCCGTGTAAACGCAGTGCTTCCCGGTATGATCAAAACCGACCGTTGGGAGAAGAATCCCGAGTTTTATAAAAAGGTGCCCTCCAGATACACTCCTTTAGGGGACGTGGCTGTGGGCAGGGACATTGCGGAGGCTGTGTTCTACTTCGCGGCACACGCAAGAAACACAACGGGCGCCGAGCTTGTTGTGGACGGCGGAAACACCGTTCAGCTTTATCCTATAGTTCCTCAAGAATAAGTTTATTCAAGCGCACGAAGTGCATACAACTCGCCGCAAGGCGAATATAACTGAAAAAAGCAAGTCGAAAGACTTGCTTTTTTCGATAAAGTATTACGTGATATGCTTCGCTGTGCTCGCAGTTATATTGCTTCACTGCGTTCATCAGTTATATTACATTCGCTTTTTTTCTTCAAACGTGTGAAGCGCATATCATGTCCGCAGGACATATCCGTTTGCAGTGTATACAACCGCCGTAAGGCGGATATAACTGAAAAAAGCAAGTCAAACGACTTGCTTTTTTCTACTGGGGTGAGTAAACGGGTTCGAACCGTCGACCTCCAGGGCCACAACCTGGCGCTCTAACCAGCTGAGCTATACCCACCATATTTAATTGGCGTGCCTTGGGGGACTCGAACCCTCGACCTACTGCTTAGAAGGCAGTTGCTCTATCCAGCTGAGCTAAAGGCACACACTCGGCAACAACAGTAATTATACCATCTTCGTTTTCGTTTGTCAATAGCGGTTTTAGAAAAAAACCGGAAATTAATCAAATTTTAGATAAACCTTGACAAACACAAATGACGGTGATATACTAACGAAAAAATTTGAAAGGTAACGGCAATGGCAGTACATTTCATTAATTGCAACAATAATGTTATGATGCACGGCAATAATACCGCTGATTGGTATTCTGTCGGGCTTGTATTGTCGTACCCAAAACAAGATATAGTCATATAGCGCTATATGCTTTGGATATTACGGTGCAAGTCGAGAACTCGATTTGCACCGATTTTTATTTAGGAGGAGAATATGGAACGGACTGAAGCGCTGAAAGGGTATTACGAGACACATAACGAGGATGAGAGGCTTATGTCAAAGCACGGCTCGGTAGAATTTCTCACCACCGTGCATTATATTGAAAAATATCTGCAGAAAGGGATGAAAATTCTGGAGATAGGCGCGGGTACGGGGAGGTATTCCCATTATTTTGCGCGAAAAGGATACACGGTGGATGCTGTGGAGCTGATGGAATGCAATATACGGGTGTTCCGTGCCAACACGGAGCCGAAGGAGAGCATTACCGTACGGCAGGGAGATGCCGTTGACCTTTCCTTCATTCCCGACGGAGCGTACGATATAGTTCTGCTTCTCGGGCCGATGTATCATCTATATACCGATGAAGATAAATGCAGGGCGATGGGCGAGGCTGTGCGTGTCACTAAAAAGGGCGGTATAATGTTTGCCGCATATTGCAACAGCGATATGACGGTGTATCAGTTTTGCTTTGCCCGCGGAGGTATAAACATGGAGCAATACAAACCGCTGATAGATCCAGATACCTTTGCCCTTGCTTCTACCCCAAGGGAGATATTCTCCCTCTACCGCAAAGAGGATATCGACAGACTTATGGCAGTTTTTCACGTAAAGAGATTGCATTACGTAGGTACTGATATGCTGACGCATTTCATCGGAAACGCAGTGGACGAAATGGATGACTCGACCTTTGAGACCTATATGCGCTATCATTTTTGTATATGCGAGCGTTCGGATATGGCGGGAGCAACAAATCACATTTTGGATATTTTCAGAAAGGAGTAGTCTTATGCCGAAACAACTTGTAATAATCTTAGGCCCGCACGCGGTGGGTAAAATGACCGTGGGACAGGAACTTGCAAGAATAACGCCGCTTAGGCTTTTTCACAACCATATGTCTATTGAATTGACACGTAAGCTTTTTGCCCGCAACGAGCCGGAATGGAGGGCTTTGAACAACTCGATAAGGCAGACGGTGTTTGAACTGTATGCACACGGAGATTTTCCCGGACTGATCTTTACCTATATGTTTGCATTTGACGAGCAAAGTGAGTATGATTATATTCTCGGAATAATAGAGCTTTTTAAATCGAAGGGCGCTGAATGCCACGTTGTAGAGCTTTGTGCGGATTTTGAAGAAAGGCTTGTTCGCAACCGTTCGGAAAACCGACTTCTACATAAAGAATCCAAACGAAACCTTGAGTGGAGCGAGGCTGAAATGCGCAAGACAGGCGAAAAATACCGTCTTAATTCCGAAGAGGGCGAAAAGCTGCCTTTTGAAAGCTATATCAAAATAGATAATACTTGCCTTGCCCCTGATAAGGTTGCAAGGATGATAAAGGAAAGGTTTGCTTTATAAGAAAACGGAGGCACTAAGGCGCCGCCCTGCGGCTGTGTGATTTCCTTAGCGAAAAACGTACCGCCGCTATGCGTAGCGTCCTTAATAGCACTACGCATAGCGGGGGTACGTTTTTTTTAACTTTCGTTATTATGCCTATTTACAGCGCATTAAGCTCAGTAAATATGTACTGCTCGTACTTCTTTGCCATATCGGGGGTAAGGCCGCAGTGTCCGCGTTTGGGGACTGCATCGTAGGTGATGCTGTGGCAGTCCTTCATTGCTTCGTAGAATTTATCCGAGTGCATTTCCTTGAATACTGCGGTATCCCACTCCGCGTGGAATAAGTGGTACTGCACATCAGGCATTACCGATGCGAGATGCAGGGGGGAGCGCTTTTCCATAGCCGCCTGCAGATCATCTGCTTCGTCAAAGAATGCATTGTAAAGGGTGCGGGGCAGATCGGGCCGCTCGGTGAAGTGATAGGGAAGGTCGCACACGGGGCAGTTTACCACGCAGGTCTTGGGGGTGCGCTTTGCGTACTTGGTGTATACCAGTGCGGAAAGACCGCCCATAGAACCGCCGATATGGGCGATGGGCATGCTTTCGTCAAGACCGTAATGCTCGAATATCACATCTACGACCTCATCTGTGTAAGCAACTGCCTGATCATTCATCCAGCACCAAGGATCGTTATAGGGGATAAGCAAAATAATGCCGTGCTCGGCAAAGCGTATCGCGCGCTCGTTATCGTCCTGCATAGAAGAGCCGCCGAGTCCCGTAAAATGAACGGCAACGCCCTTGATCTCGCCTTTTACAAGTCTGTCGTTTGAGTAGGAAAAGCTGCGCAGCTTTTCGTAAGTGATCATACCCATTTATAAATCCCCCTATATGTATTCGCATTAAATCTTAAATAAACGCATTATGTTATCAAAAGCAAATTCGAGATTGTTTTTGCTTTTTACGGGGTCTCCGGTAAAGGGCTCCGGTAGGCGGTTCGTGGAAAATATGGCTGTTACGCCGTGTTCGTATATCGCCTCCGCGCCTTCCTTTGCGCCTCCGACGACCGCAACGACCGGCACACCGATAGATTTTGCGCGATTACCGATACCGCTTACCACCTTGCCTCCAAGCGTCTGAGAATCAAGCCGCCCTTCACCAGTGAATACCATATCGGCATCCTTGGCAAGTGTTTCAAATTTTACGGTATCAAGCAGCACGTCGATGCCCGCCTGAAGCTTAAAGCCGAAAAACGCGTACATTCCTGCACCAGAAGCACCTGCTGCTCCTCCGCCCTTAAGCTCGGATACGTCAATTCCAAGGTCGGTCTTTACCACCTCGCATACGTGCTTTACGCCCTCATCGAGTATCTCCGCGCTTTTTTCATCTGCGCCCTTTTGGGGAGCAAATACATGTGCGGCACCGTTTAAGCCGTATGGTACGTTGGTAACGTCGCACATACAGATAAGCTCCGCGTCCTTTAATCTGCTGTCTGCGGCAGATATATCAACGTGTGCAATATTTGCGAGGGTCCCTCCGGTGGGGATTAACTCCTTTCCATTTGCATCGGTAAAGCGCACACCGAGCGCGGAGGCAATACCGCATCCGAAATCATTGGTCGCTGATCCTCCGATTGCAAGTATTATCTTTTTTGCGCCGTTATCGAGCGCAGATGCGATAAGCTGACCGACACCGTAAGTAGTGGCGGCGAGCGGGTCAAGATTTTTCGCAAGCGTTATGCCGGCGGCGGCTGCAAGCTCGATAATTGCGGTGCCATCGGGAAGCATAGCGTAGTGGGAATTTATGTCCTCGAAAAACGGGCCCTTGCAGTGAACATTCTCGGTCTTGCCGCCGAGTGCATAAACGAAACTTTCCGCAGTGCCCTCGCCTCCGTCAGCAATCGGTACGGAGATAACTTGACAGTCCGGGAAATGGCGCTCTATGCATTTTTTCATTATTTCACAAGCTTCAAGCGATGTGACGGTGCCCTTAAAGGAATCGGGCATTAAAAGTATCTTATTCATGGTTTTCTGTTGTTTCTGCATCTTTTTCTGATTGATTGTCCGAAGAAAGCGCGGTTAGCCTGGGAGCAGTATTTACCTTGATCCCGGGGACAAGGAATGCTGCAAACGCGAAGATTGCACCTATTACAGTACATAACATAGCGATCACGAGCATTATCTTTTGGTCAGCTTTTCGCGTTTCGATAAAATCGTCGGATTCACTGAAAAACTCGAAATTCATCGGAATGCTTGACGATATGCCTATCATTTCGTTGTAAGCAGCTCCCGATTCGCCGTACCATCTGTTGATATAGTCGGGATACGCGCTTATTCTCTGTGCCTTTGCGGCGCACTCGATTATGAGATCGCCTATCTCTGCCTGCTCATTGCAGGCATATTCCTTAACTGCCATAAAAAGGCTGTCTTTATCTGTTATGCTGAGGGAGACTGCTTGAGTGTTGTTATACTTGTCCTTTACAAGTGCGTAGCAGAAATACTCGGTTGAATGCTGTACGGAATCACCAAAATAAGAGTATACGTCAACGATAAGAAATTCCGCGTTGTAGTACTCAAGCGGCTCCGTTTTTGTGATATCCGTACTCTCAAGCGGTTGTGCGGCTTTGGGAGCCTTAACGTTAATGAAGAACACCCCTACGCCGCATATAAGCAGTATCAGCGCAAGCAGTGCGCAGGCATAATTTATAACGTAGTTTTTTTTCATAAGATCAACCCTTTTTCCAAGCTGTAGGATAAAGTATGGCAAGAATGGGGAACAGCTCAAGCCTTCCTGCCAGCATATCGAAGATAAGTACGCATTTGGAAAGCACACTGAGATCTCCGAAATTGCCGACTGCACCTATCTTGCCGAGTCCGGGACCGATATTGTTCAGGCAAGCTGCCATCGCGGTGAACGCCTCAGTAAACACAACGTCGTCAAGCGAAAGTAGGAGGGTTGATACTGCGGCAATAGCCATGTACGCGAACATATAACCCGTAATGCCGTTGCGCACCTCGTCGTCAAGCAGTTTGCCTTCATGCTTTATTGGCGCGACCGAGCGGGGGAAAAGCTGACGGCGCACGTTGCTTATGGCGGTCTTGCAGATGACTGCCACGCGGTATACCTTGATACCGCCGCCCGTTGAGCCTGCGCAAGCACCGATGAACATCAAAAGAACCAAAACTGTCTGTGAGAACGTAGGCCAGAGATCGTAATTTGCGGTTATAAAACCGGTCGTGGAGACTATTGAAGCAACCTGAAATGCCGAATATCTGAGCGCTTCCAAAAAGCTTTCGTACAGCGGCAGGATGTTTAAGGTGATAAGCGCCGTTGCGATAAGAACGATACCGCCGAACCAACGCAGCTCCTCGCTTTTTATTGCGGTCTTGAAATGACCGAGGAGTATCATATAATAAAGGGTGAAGTTTACGCTGAACAGCAGCATGAATATTGTGATCACCCAGTCGATATACGCGCTGTCATAGGCGGCGATACTTGCGTTTTTGATGGCAAATCCGCCGGTTCCTGCGGTTGCAAAGGAAGTAACTGCAGAATCAAACAACGGCATTCCGCCGATAAGCAGGAACAGCATCTCAATAACGGTAAGGGCGATATAGATGACGTACAGTAATCTTGCGGTTACTCTTATGCGTGAAACAAGCTTTCCTACGGTAGGCCCCGGCACCTCAGCCCGCATAATGTGCATTGACTGCGTATCGTTGCCCGGAAGAAGCGCAAGCGCAAGCACAAGAACTCCCATTCCGCCTACCCAGTGCGTAAAGCTGCGCCAGAAAAGGCTTGCGTGGGAGAGCGCTTCAATATCCGAAAGAATGGTAGAACCCGTGGTAGTATATCCCGATACCGTTTCAAATACCGCATCGATAAAGCGCGGTATTTCGCGCGTAATACAGAAGGGAAGAGCGCTTACGATACTTACCGCTATCCACACAAGTCCCGCTATTGCAAGTCCTTCGCGCGCTCGGATGGTGATCTTTTTTCTTTTGCGGCAGAAGCTTATTCCGCCGACGGCAATGGAGATTCCGGCAACAACGGCATATACGATCCACACGCTTTCCCTATACAGTATTGCAATAAAAACGGGGAGGAGCATCGTAAGTCCGATGAGAAATACTACCTTGCCGAGAATGAAAAGTATGCTTCGTATATTCATAGTATTTTATCGTTTCAAAATATCATCAAGGTCGGAAAGTTGTTGATTTGCTGTTGTTATTATTACACTGTCACCGGGCAGGATAACGTCGCGTCCTCCGGGGATGATAACGGTATTGCCGCGTATGATGCAGGAGATAAGCAGATCGCCTTTCAGATCAAGCTCAAAGAGCGGTGTGTTTATTACTGCGCTGTTTTCCGAAACTCGGAACTCAAGCGCTTCAACTCTGCCGTCAACGACCTTGTGCAAAGTGCTGACGGAGCTTCCCACAGTGTTTTTCATTGCGCGCACGTAAGATAGAATGAGATTTTCCGTCATCTGGCGGGGAGATATGACCGTATCTATACCGATAGAAGTAAGCATATCCGTCATTGCCGCCTTGCTTATCTTTGTGATTATCTTGCTCATACCGCAATGCTTTGCGAAAAGCGAGATTATTATATTTTCCTCGTCTATACCCGTAGCGGCAACGCATGCATCAAACTGTGAGAAGCCTATCTCTTCGAGCAGCGTCTGATCGGTGCCGTCACCGTAGATTATCTCGGCTTTAGGAAGCATCTCCGAAAGTTCAAGACAGCGTTTTTCGTCTTTCTCAACTATTTTTACCGTCATACCGCTGTCCTGTAATCTGCGAGCAAGGTAGTAAGCTATTCTGCCGCCGCCGATAATAAGCACGTGCCTCAGCTTTTTTGTATACGCGCCTATCTTGTTAAAGAATGCGGTAAGCTGTTCGTGGCTGGCGGTAAAGTGTATCTTATCCCCCGCTTGGATGATACTTTCGCCGTTGGGGATAATGACTTCGTCCCCGCGCTGTATCGCACAGACAAGCAGACGGATATTGTCAAGTGTGCGCGGCAGTTCGCTTATCTTCAGTCCGTCAAGGATAGATCCCTCGTTTACGATCATTTCCGCAAGATCGACCTTGCCCTTGGCAAAGGTATCGAGACTTATCGCGGTGGGGTAACGCAGCAGGCGCGACATTTCGGATGCAGACTCAAGCTCGGGGTTTACAGCAAAGTCGAGCCCCATCATATCAAGCATCAAAATGAACTGGCGCGAGTACTCGGGGTCTCGGATCCTCGCAACCGTGCGTTTAACTCCAAGCTTTTTGGCAATGAGGCAGCAAAGCATATTCATCTCATCGCTTCCCGTTGTTGCTATAAGTACGTCGGCTTTGCTTACGCCCGCGTCGTTCTGTACGGTTATATTAACGCCGTTTCCCATAACGCCGTTGATATCGTAACTGTTTACTGCATCCTCGACCGTCTTTGGGTTTGAGTCTACTATCGTTACTGCGTTTCCGTCATTTGAAAGGCAGGCGGCAAGGTAAAGACCGATCTTTCCTGCACCTATTATAACTATCTTCATTGTGTCTCCTTTTGGGAAAACATTATAAATATTGAAGACAGTTTAACACAGCTTTCTGTATAAATCAAGAAAAAGAGAAAAATGCTTCGCCTTGGTCAAAAAAAATTTATCTTTCTGAAAAAAAGTCTTGACAATCCGATATCTTTGTGTTAGAATAATTTGCGTTGCCGGACAGACAGTTCGATATGCTGGTGTAGCTCAGTTGGTAGAGCAGCTGATTTGTAATCAGCAGGTCGGGGGTTCAAGTCCGTCCACCAGCTCCAAAAAACTTAATATGGGAGCGTTCCCGAGCGGCCAAAGGGGGCAGACTGTAAATCTGTTGTCAGTGACTTCGGTGGTCCGAATCCACCCGCTCCCACCAGAAAAAAGCACTTCTTTCGAAGTGCTTTTTTCAGTTAAATTCGGCTTTTCCAAAAGGAAAACCGAGCTAAATGTGACTTGAGTAACGCTAAATGTGCTTACGCACGCTAAATGTGTGCCTA
>JAZQJQ010000010.1:0-5752 GCA_045541735.1 Eubacteriales bacterium | reverse complement strand
AGCGTACTTACGTACGCTGAGGTCGTGCCTGTCGCACGTTCTGAAGTATGCGGAAGAATTTTTAGTCGCACTGCCATTTGCCTTCGTAATCTGTATAATACTCCGTTCCGTCGGCGGTGTATTTGTGGCATGAAGAGCCACCGAAAGCTCCGTCTACGGAAACAGAACCGGATTCGGGCTCGTTATACTCGTTTACAATGTGGGCAAAGTGGAATACTCCATTGGAATCTATAGCGGAGATGATATTGTCAATATTACCGCCGGTTGCGTGACCTACCTCGATCGCAACGATATTTGTCCAGCCTTCAACTATATCCTTCATTTTTTCTGCATAGTCGCCCGTCATCTTTACTTTGCCGTCTGCGGTAAGACCAACGATCATTCCGTCGCTCATCGCAAGATCCGCAAGCTTGCCCCAGCTGAGGATATCCTCGGCATAAGTACCGGTTGCAACGGGAGTTCCGTCTGCCTTTATACCTGCAACGGTGAGTGATTGAACACCGCCGCCCATAACTTTCATTTTCTTTGCGATATCGACAACAACGAGATCCTCAAAGCTTGTATAATCGAGCTGTCCGTATTCCTCGCTTGTCCAATATGCGAAAAATCTTCCTTCGGTATTAAGAACGATGAAATCGTGCTTATCGACCTCGATAAATGCGATATCGCCCGTAAGCTTATCCTCGGAGGGATAGTTTTTGAACATATAATTGAGCGCATTATCCTGAAGGCTTTGATAACTGTCGAGCCTTCTCAGCTCGTTATTGATAACGCAGAAGCCTTCAACGTTCACGTTGGTGGTGCAGTATGCCATCATGCTGACGTTTTCGGCAGCCTTGTGATCCATACAATAAAGATCGCCCGACTCTGTAAGCGCGAAGGAAGAAAGACCTGCGCCGGCAATAAGCTGCTTAACACCCGTAAGCTTTGCGTATTCGCCTGCGTACTTTTTCTTGGAGCTGCCGCCGAGAGTGAGAATGGTGCCATCACCTACAAAGAAGTAGTTTGCCTGGGTGAGGTGCTTGTTTTTTTCCATTGCCGCTTTGATGAAGTCTGCTGCTTCAACGGTGCTTACCTTGTTTTTGTCATTGCCGTTGTTTTCTACTTTTCCGACGGTATCGCCGTTAGCGGTACTTTCACCGCAGGAAGCAAGTGAAAAAACTGTGATGAGTGCAAGAATGAGAGAGAGAATTTTTCTCATAATGTATGATCCTTTCAAAATGATTTTAAATTTATGAGCGGGGGAGCGGACGGGCAATGCCGGTGCATACGTTATCTTTTTTCTTTTTTTATTGCGCTGTTCTTCCGCGGGAACACAGGGGGTGTGTTACGTACCTTACGGATAATGATAAGCGCTCTTTCCATATTTTCGCCGTTTTCGTCTGTAAGAATGCGCTTTTCGACCTTTTCTATCTTACCGCCGAGGTTTGCTATCATCGGCTCTGCCGCCGCGCACTCGATATCCGCATCTCTTCCCTTATAGGAGAGGAAGACACCGCCTACCTTTACAAGAGGCAGACAGTATTCCGCAAGAGCGGGGAGAGCGGCTACTGCACGGGCGGTCGCAATATCGTAACGCTCGCGGTAGACCTTATTCTTACCCGCCTCTTCCGCGCGTGCGCAAAGTGCGGAGTAATTATCTATGCCGACCGTTTTTGCGGCGCTCAATACGAAATCCGTCTTCTTTTTGGTGGAATCCATTGCCGTTACCTTCAGATTTTTGCAGGCAATGGCAAGAGGAACAGACGGAAAACCGCCGCCGCAGCCTACGTCGATGACCGTTTTATGCTCACCTTCAAAAATATCCGCAAACAGCAGGCTGTCAGCAAAATGCCTTACCCACACGTCTCCGATCTCTCTGAGGGCTGTGAGATTGTGTTTTGTGTTTTCTTCAAGCAGATACTCGGCAAATTCATAGAACTTTGGAATAAGATAATTGAATCTTTCTAGTCCGTTTGTTTTAAAAACCGCTTCTGCCCTGATCTTTTCCGTTGTAAATAACTCTGTCATATTATCCCTTTTGCCCCTTGAAGCGGATTATTAGCACCGTTACGTCCGCGGGATTTACTCCGCTGATGCGCGATGCCTGCCCGACGTTTGCGGGGCGGATCTTATTCAGCTTTTCCGCCGCTTCGATACGCAGACCAGATATGGTCTTATAATCCACGTCTGACGGCAGACGCATATCCTCAAGCTTTTTCTGTCTTTCGGCTTCTTCCAGCTGTTTTTTTATATATCCCTCGTATTTTACCGCCGTTTCCACGCTTTCCAGGTCCGCACGGTCCATTTCGGGGGCGTTTTTATCTATTTTACGGAGCATACGTAGGTCTATCTGCGGACGTCTGAGAAGCTCTGCAAGCTTTGCGCCCGTAGTTATAGGTGTGCTTTGTGCCTCTGTAAGCATTGCGTTTACCTCTTCGCTTGGCGGTAAAGTGGTTTCCGCAAGTCTTTTTATCTCCGCGTCCACACGCGCTTTGCGTGCCTCAAAATGCGCCCACTGCTTGTCGCCCACAAGTCCGCATTCGCGGCCGATAGGGGTGAGTCGGAAGTCCGCATTATCCTGACGGAGCAGTAAGCGGAATTCGCTTCGGCTCGTCATCATTCTGTAGGGCTCGTTCGTTCCCTTGGTTACAAGATCGTCGATAAGGGTACCGATATAGGACGAGGAGCGCGTAAGAATAAGCGGCTCCTTTCCGAGTATCTTCAATGCGGCGTTTGCACCTGCAACGAGTCCCTGCGCCGCCGCTTCCTCGTAACCCGAGGTTCCGTTGAACTGTCCCGCTCCGTAAAGACCGCTGATATTTTTAAACTCCAGCGTTGGAAGCAGCTGTGTGGGGTCTGCGCAATCGTACTCTATTGCGTAGGCATAGCGCATTATCTTTGCGTTTTCAAAGCCGGGAAGCGAACGGAGCATCTCGTACTGTACGTCTGCGGGCATAGAGGTGGAAAAACCCTGAATATACATTTCGTTCGTGCCTCTGCCGGTAGGCTCCACGAACAGCTGATGGCGCTCCTTATCCGCAAATCGGACTATCTTATCCTCGATCGACGGGCAGTACCGCGGGCCTATGCCGTGTATCATACCGCCGTACATAGCGCTTTTATGAATGTTTTCTTTTATTATATTATGGGTAACGGGAGAAGTGTAAACTATGTGGCAGGGCTCGCTTTCAAGCCTTGCGTATGCTTTTCTGTCCGTATCCCAAGCAAAAGGAAGCGGCTCTGTCTCCCCCTCCTGAAGCTCTAATTTTGAAAGATCAATGCTGCGCTTATCGACGCGCTGCGGAGTACCGGTCTTGAAGCGGCGCATCTCAATTCCCTCGCGCTCCAGATTTGCCGTAAGCATATCCGCAGGAAGCTGACCGTCCGGTCCGCTTTGGCGCGTGTTAGAACCGACAAATATCTTACCGCCGAGGTAAGTACCCGCGCAGATAACGGCAGCCTTTACCTGCCAAATATCTCCGAGGCGGGTGACTACCGCACTTATCTTTTTGCCGTTTTCGGTCTTTTCCGTGATAATATCCACTATCTCTTCCTGCACAACGTCAAGAAGTGCGGTGTTCTCCACACGGTTTTTCATATAACTGCGGTAAGCAAGCCTATCCGCCTGCACGCGCTTAGAACGCACAGCCGCGCCCTTGCCCGTGTTTAGCGTTCGGCTTTGAAGAGTAACGGCATCCGCCGCACGTCCCATCTCTCCGCCGAGTGCATCTATCTCATACACAAGATGTCCCTTTGCGGTGCCGCCGATAGACGGATTGCAGGGCATATTGGCAACAGCAACGAGGGAAAGCGTAAAAAGCACGGTAGAAAGACCCAGCCGTGCGGCGGCAAGAGCCGCCTCTACACCGGCGTGCCCTGCACCTATTATTGCAATGTCTGTCTGTTTTTGCATAGTTTTGTCCGTTTTGATTGGAATTTACCGTGCCTCCCTCTGATGAGGGAGGATCACGTTACTCAACTGTTTTTGATACTTTGCCGAAGAATTGCCAGCCGTTTTCCTCATTATACGCAGCGATCATTCCCGTAGATACCTGAGATATCTCGATATAATCAAAGGGAATGACCACGTTACCTTCTGTATCTATAACGCCCTTTATGCCGTTTTCAAATCCGATAACGCCGAGACCCTCGGCAAACGGACGTGCAAATGTAAATATGGGTTGCGCTATCCACTTGCCCTCTATGCTGTAATAACCGTAGAGTCCGTCGCGCTCCAAAAGCAGGATGCCGTCGGAATATCCGACAAGGGTGTAATCCGCCGGGATTGGGAACTTTCTGCCGTAATCGTCGATAAGATAATCGTACTCGCCAACTATCCAATCGGGGTTGCCGTATATCTTATCCGTATCGAGCTGACGTACACGCACGTAGCCGTGATCGAAATAAAGACTGCCGACCGACTGCAAACCGCGAAGAATAGGTGCCGTGTAGATGGAAAATGCAAGCCTGCCGTTGGGGTTTACGTAATGCGTTTCGCGGTAAAGATAATAATCTATATTTCCGTATTCGTTTATAAACAGCATTACGTTATCGGGATACACGACCGCCGCATAATGCTCGGAGAATGCGTATGCTTCCTTGTAAGTATAATTGGTTATCTTATACCACTCGCTGTAGCCGTAGGAAAAACGAAGCTCATCGCTGTATACCGTATCTACTACCACGTACTGCGGAGGCGGCTCGGTCGTAACCGGTTCCTCTGTTGTAACCGGCTCTTCCGTTATGACCGGCTCTTCGGTGATAACAGGGTCTTCCATTGTAACAGGTTCTTCGCTTACCGCGGGCTCTTCCGTTGCTATGATCTCTTCCGTTACTTCCGCTGTTTCAATAATCTCTTCCGTGATCTCTTCCGTAACTTCTTCCGTAACTTCTTGGGTAATTTCTTCGGTTATCTCTTCAGTGATCTCCTCGGTAGCGTACTCTATACCGTCTTCGGTAACCTCCTCGATGGGAAGAGTTTCGTTTACGGGTGAGTAATCCTCGTCATAAATATCATCCTCACCTATTTCAGCATCGGTAATCTGCTCGGTATCCTCATCCTCCGTTGTCTCGGGTGCTGCGGTATCCTCCGGTATGGGGAGGTCGGTATACTCTATCTCCTCCGTACCGCCGGTTACGGGTGCTTCGGCTGTATCTTCTTCCGGAGGTGCGGTGATCTCCTCTGCAGATACGGTCACGTCGCCATCGGCCTCTGTAGTATCCGGAACAATATCCGTTACGGGCTCAGTCTCAGGCTCGGGCACCGTTTCCGTTTGCGGAATCTCCGACGTTATCTCTGTTTTTATAGTAATTACGGCATTATATACGTTTATGTCATTATCCGGCAAACCGTAGGTAGGAACGTAGTCATAATACAGTCCGCGGTTGTCCGTTTGATCGTTATAATCGCTTTTTGTAAGTTTATTTTCAGCATCAAAATAATAATAACCCTCGTATCTGTTGTCATTTATAAAGAATAGCGGATTATTATCCTTATCCCTTGTAAGCGCAGGATAGATAAAATTTGTTACGTCTGTAAATATTCTTTCGCCCGTTGATGTGTATACGGACTGCAGTTCCCCGTTATCCTCGATTATATATCCCATATAAAGGCGCACGCCCGAATGGCTTGAGTATACTATCTTTCTCTTCCCCTCGGGGATGTGGTAATTGTCTACCGCCTCCGAATAGAAATAGACCTCACAGCATTCGTAGCTGTTATACGGTGTTTCTATATCCATAAGTCGGAGGCCAAGCGGTCTTAGGAAGA
>JAZQJQ010000009.1:0-61051 GCA_045541735.1 Eubacteriales bacterium | reverse complement strand
ATACCGGCAACGGGTGCTATTGCCCGTACTGCCGCAAACGTGAAAAACGGCGGCCGTTCTCCCGTTTCCGGTATGGTTCACGCCATTCTCCTTCTGCTAATTCTCGTACTTCTTATGCCGTATGCAGCATGGATCCCGATGCCCGTTATTGCCGCAATACTTTTTATGGTTGCGTACAATATGTCAGAGTGGCGCCAGTTTGTCCGCATTTGCCGTACCGCTCCTGCAAGCGACGTGCTCGTACTCGTTCTTACATTCGGTCTTACCGTCATTTTTGATCTTGTTGTTGCGATAGAGGTCGGTATGATACTTGCCGCTGTTCTGTTTATGAAGAGAATGAGCGACGTAACAAATCTCCGTGTTTGGAAAGAGGCAGATAAATACGATTCGAATCGCCTAAAGCCTCTCCCTGCAAATGTTGAGGTCGTTGAATTGGACGGTCCTATGTTTTTCGCAACTTCTGAGAAGTTTGCAGCAATTGAGCTTAAAAATGGTGTAGATACTCTTATCTTGCGTATGCGCACCGTGCCCAGCCTTGATATCAGTGCTTTGCGCTCGCTCGAAGTCATATACAGGCTGTGCGAGGAACAGGGAATCAGGCTAATTCTTTCTCACGTTAACGAACAACCGCTTGCGGTTATGAAGAAATCCGGTTTTTATAATAAAGTCGGCGAACAAAATTTTGCCGATAATATAGATGCCGCAATTGTTTTAGCGGTTAAATGAATTTTAAAATGCCGCGTCGTGTTTGTGCGACGCGGCATTTTTATGTAGATATTCAGTAATCAAGAAGAATAGTCATATTCCTAAAAATACTTCATCAGGGGTGCCGTTTTTTATGTTAGAGTGTCTATAATATATATTCATATATTTCACTGCGTTAAATCTCTTATGGCTCTTTATTTGATAAATCCTATCTTTAACGTAGACGTTAAGTTTGTTTCTTCCGAGAACTGCGATCGCAGAAATTTCATTGAAATTCAATTCCAGAGACACGCCGTTGCTAAAGATCAATCTATCGCCGAATAGAGTAACAGCGCAATTTCCGAGCAGTATCTTTCGTTTATAAGGAATAACTTCATACAGTTTAATCAGGTCTCCGCATATTGAATTTTCGGTATACTTAGAGAGATCTGTTGAATTTACGTAATCGGATTGAGCCTGATACCATTCTTTTACAGTGTTGTACTTGAAATCAGTATCATCGGAGCTGAGACGGAGGTCAGTGCCATAGTTTACAGTAAGACCGCATCTTTTACAGCGGATTTTTTCGTTTTCGCTTTCAAATTCCGATATTCCGCATTTCGGGCAGTAATAAATTGCCCTTTCTAGGTATTCTGCACGTTTTTTGTTGAAGTAACGGGTTTCTGTTATCGTTTCGTCGACGTAGAGTTCCTTCTTTAAAACTTCAAGCAGCTCATCCTCGGTCATCTTGTTATATACATCAGGCTCAATAACTCTTGAAATATAAGAGCGCATCTTTCCTTTTCTTCTAACGTCGCTCCAGCGGGGGTGAACCCCGTATCCTCCTTCAATTCTTAAACAAGCCACCGGCATCTTTAATGCTTTGATAAGTGATACTATTGTCGGTTTTATGTATCCGGTCACACCGCTGAAAGTACGGTTGCCCTCGGGCGCTATCGCAATTGAGCCGCCCTCTCTTGCCACCTGCATACAGTTAAGAACTGCACGCATATCTGTGGTTGATTTCTTTATCGGTATCGGTTTTACTAAAAATTTAATGAGCTTTGAAATAAAACCGTTTGAAAATAGATCTTCCGATGCAACGTAGTAGACGGCTCCGGGGTATGTCATTGCAACAAAAAATTGATCGAAAGCTGTTTGATGATTGTAAAGGATAAAATGGGGCCTTTTGGCGGTATTCTTGAATTTTTCAAATTTTATCCCGTACATAATCCTGCAAACGGGGTATATGATCGCGCCGCCGATTATGCGTACCCAAAGATGATGCGGTCTCAGCCATTTCCTTTTTTTCTTTTTGTTCTGCTTGTTTGGCATAAAATTACTCCTCAGTGCATGTAAAAAGAGCTTGACCCGCCAAAGCGGGTCAAGAGATCATTTTGTTAAAATGTCGCCGATAACGTTAAGAAATGCAGTCTGTTCTTTTGAGGAAAGAATAGTATAAATTACATAATTACCGTAAACGGTAGTTTTGGCTCCGTCAACCTTAGGTTTTTCCGCCTGGCTGTAACGTGTGTCCCAAGTTGCAACGCGGCTTGCAAGATAAGTTTTTAGTGATGCTTCAATTTTTGCGGCATCCTCTGCGCTTGAGGCTTTGAATATTCCGAATTCATCGATCGCTGCACTGCCTGCAGGTGTCATTACCACACACTCGGTGTATAGAGAAGCATCAACGTTTAAGAAAAAAGTCATAAATTCGTCGCTTGCATCAGTAAGATTGGAGGAAAGTGAGATCTGTTTTTTACCGGCTTGCACAAGCGTTGCGACAGTAATGTCATCTTTGAATTCCACTTTGCTTCCGCAAGAAACAAATGCGGAAAATGCTATAACAATAACAAGAAATGCGGCTAATATTTTTCTCATACATACCTCTAAATATTATGGAACGGTGTGCGTTCTGACGTAGTTTAAAATTGCGTTATATCCCTCCGGATTTATATGAACTCCGTCAAGATGATAGGTGTTAAATTCTTTTTTCAGCTCTCCGTTGTTATCCATTAGGACGTCTTCGGTTTTTAGAACAGGAATGTTAAGCTCTTCGCATATTTCAACTAGCCAAGAATTGCGTAGCTTAACGTGCTCGTTTCTTATCGGCAAGCCGTCTTCGATAAGTTCTGAGTCAATTACCGGATAAATCGTTTGAAAAACAAGCTTAGTTTCAGGAGAATATTTATCTACGATCTTTTTGATGTTGGAGATCTGCAGCTTAAAATAGGTCTCTTTTTTGTCCATTGTCCAGCCGTGTTCTTCCTTGCCGTAAAAAGGCGAAAAATTAATTCCGAGAGTAACGATCAATATGTCCGGCTTTTGGGCGGAAAGAACAGATGTGATCGGTGCATCGACCCACTTGCGGAAATCAACGCCGTCAATGGGTAAGGCTACAGATTTGTTAGTTATATCGTTAAGATCAAGGGTCCCGTCTTGGGGTACCCATATCTGCGAATCATCGAGATCGGTGTAATGATGCATATGGTAAGTTGTCGAATCGCCGAGAAATACAACGCGTTTAAGGTAATCATCTCCTCCGTCCTCCGTCTCGGGTAGATATGCGGACGATGAAACGACAGGTACTTCGGGCTGCTCGGTGGCGGGGGGATCGGTGCTGTCTGTGATAGGTGTATCTGTTGCGGGGGCGTCGGTGTTCGGTTGTTCCGAGGTATCAGTTGCTGTGCTGTTTTCGACTGGTTTCGGATCCGTAACAGGCGTGCCTGTAACTGTGGGGGTATCCGGTGCAGGTGAGTTTGATGTAATTCTAAGAGCAAACATACCGCCCATAACAAGAACTGCGAGTATGGTCAGAGATAGTAAAACGATCAAAACTACGGATAGTACAGCATTAACGTGGTTTGAAAATTGTTTGTCTTGTTTACTGTTGTTCATTCATTTTCCTTTCTTGCTCTAAGGGAACTTACTATAACACCACGTAAAAGCATGATAACGGCATAAGCAACAGCGGTCAGAACAATACATACCATTTTGCCTGCACCCGTTCCTCCTTTGCCGAGAACGCTGACGTAAAGAAGGTATGTCGCGATGATACAGCAAAGGCAATGAAGCGTATATCCCAAAACTTTTGAAAGTTTTTTTATATGCAGAAATAACGATGAAAAAGAAAAGCAAAGGGAAGCAAGAAACAGTGCAACGATCATATTGGCTGACATAGCCGGTTGCTTTGCGGCGCTGGCGTAATAACCGACGAAATAGAAAAAGAACACACTTACGGTAAAAATACAGCATGTGCGGTTCAGCGAATCTCGAAAAAACTTTGACATCCTATCCTCCGAAAACGTCTCTTTTCAAATGTTATCACATTTTTGTGTGATTATCAAGTGACAATCATAATAATTTTTCGGAAATTGTTTTTTGCGAATAAATATTAGCCTCGTGTGATTGACTTTTGCATATTTATTTAGTATAATTTATTTATATTTGATTATTATGGCTACTTGGAAGGTTTATTTACGATGCTAAGCAGAAGAAATGCGAGAGAGGCTATTATCGGCCTTGTGTTCGAACTCGGGTTTCATACCGAGGATTGTGACCCTGCAGTTATTCTTACAACCGCAAGGGTCGAAAGAGAAATTCCCGAGGATGAGTACGTTGATTCATGCTTTGCGGGAATCTGCGAAAATCTCAAGGCTATTGATGCCGAGGTAGAAAAGCACTCTTCCGGATGGAGAGTTGACAGAATATCCCGTGTGTCTCTCTCTATACTCAGACTCGCCGTATTCGAGTTGCTGTACTGCGAGCCTAAGCTCCCTTACAGTATTGCTATTAACGAAGCTGTTGAGCTGGCAAAGCAGTATGCAGAGGAAGGTTCGGCTCCTTTTATAAACGGACTTTTGAACAGCCTCGCTAAGGCTAACGGCTGTGAGGCATAAGATGAGAGAGCTGTTTGTCGGAATCGATACGAGCAATTATACAACATCCGTTGCGTGTGTCGATTTTGATGGAGAGATACTTGCGAACATCAAATTGCCGCTTCCGGTCAAGGAGGGGGAGCTCGGTCTGCGTCAGCAAGCGGCGCTTTTTGAGCATACCAAGAATTTGCCGGATGCTTTTTTGCGCTTAAAGGACAGCCTTTCTTGTGGAAAGGTATGTGCTGTGGGAGTATCTGCCAGACCCCGTAATCACGAAGGCTCATATATGCCTTGCTTTCTTTCAGGCATTGCAAGTGCCGCTGCTTTTGCGGTTGCATCTGATGCGCCTCTTTATCGATTCTCACATCAGTGCGGACATATCCGCGCCGCTCTTGCCGGTGCGGGAATCGAACCATCTGCTGAGAGATTTACCGCGCTTCATATCTCCGGGGGTACTACGGAGATAGTTCTGTGCAAAAAATGCGAGAACGGATTCGATTGCGAGATAACGGGGGGCACTGCCGACCTTTGTGCAGGGCAAGCTGTTGACAGAACGGGTGTTATGCTTGGTTTCCCTTTCCCGTGCGGTCCTCATATCGAGCGTTCGGCGCTGGAGTTTAACGGCAAGTTGCCGCCTATGAAGCTTTCGGTCAAGGATACTTATTTTAATCTTTCTGGTCTTGAGAATATGCTACAAAAGCGCTATTCCGAGAGCGGAGATAAGGCTGAGATCAGCCGTATGTGTCTTGATTTTATTGCTTGCTCGCTTCATAAAGCTATTGATGCTCAGCTTGATAGATACGGCGATATGCCGGTGATCTGCTCCGGCGGCGTGATGAGCAATTCGCTTATTAAGGAAAAGCTTTCAGATATTTCGGGCATAGCATTTGCACCGCCTGCGCTTTCGGCAGATAACGCGGTCGGTATCGCTTATCTTGCCAAAGAAAAATTCCTGGAGATTTAGAAGATGAAGGATACGCTTACCGTCACTGAGATAACGGAATACATAAAACGACTCGTTGACAGTGACGAGATTCTTTCATTTGCCGCAGTCAGCGGCGAGATATCTAATTTCAAAGCGCATTATGCGAGCGGTCATCTTTATTTTTCTCTTAAAGACGACGGAGCCCAGATAAAAGCCGTAATGTTTCGTTCGTCTGCTGCGAGCATTGATTTTGAACCGAGAGACGGAGAGGCAGTCAAAGCTTACGGAAGAATAAGCGTTTACCCGCAGGGAGGGCAGTATCAACTTTATTGCACGCGTCTTGTGAGAGACGGCGCGGGAGCCTTGTGGCAAAAATACGAGGAACTGAAAAAGCAGCTTGAGACTGAAGGACTTTTTGATGAGTCAAATAAAAGACCGCTTCCTAAATTTCCCAAAAAAGTCGGGGTAATAACCTCAAAAACGGGTGCGGCTGTCAGGGATATCGTTTCGGTACTTACCCGTCGCTGGCCGATGGCTGAGATCGTATTCTGCGGTTCTTCCGTTCAGGGTGCAGATGCACCTTCCGAGCTTCGCAGTGCGCTCAGACTTATGGCAGAAAGAGGCGGAGTTGACACTGTTATAATCGGCAGGGGCGGCGGTTCTATCGAGGATCTTTGGGCATTCAATGACGAGATGCTTGTTCGCGACATTGCTGCATACCCGATCCCTATAATCAGTGCTGTCGGTCACGAGACTGATTTTACTCTTTCCGATTTTGCTGCGGATGTTAGAGCACCAACACCCAGTGCTGCTGCAGAGCTTGCCGTACCCGATAGGTCGGAATATGTTGCGCGAATCGCTGCTATTGACTCAAGGATCGCCAATGCGCTATATTCACGTATAAACGACCTTCGCCAGTACGTTGATTCACTTTCGTCAAGAGGTGTTATGCGTTCCCCTCTCGGCGCAGTTGAATGGAGACGCAAGGACCTTCTTGCAATGAGAGAGCTGCTTTTTACCAGAATGGCATCTATCAAAAAACAAAAGGATGCTGCACTTGTATCTCTTGTGTCGGGCCTTAATGCGCTGAATCCGCTTAACGTCATCGACAGAGGTTATATACTTGCTTCCGATGCTGATGGAAAGACTGTCAGCTCGATTCGAGATATCAATGAAGGTGATCTGATAAAATTACGGTTTTCAGACGGTAATGTTGTTACCAGAGTAGAAAATACAGAGCCCTTGAAGGGAGAAGATTTAAATGGCAGATACTAAAAGAAAGACTTTTGAAGAGTCTGTTGAAAGACTTGAGGAGATAGTGAAGCTTCTTGAAAACGGAAAAGCTCCGCTTTCTGATTCGCTTGCGCTGTTCGAGGAAGGCGTTACGCTTGTTCGCTTCTGCACAGCAGAGCTTGACGAAGCTGAAAAAAAGATCATTGAGCTTACTGCAGGTGAAGCCAATGAATAACGAACAGATCGCCGCGCGTGTAAAGTATGATGCGGATTTAATAGAAAAAGCACTTTCTGACATTCTAAAATGTGATCCCGATCACAGCACCGAGCTTTCCGAGGCTATGAGTTATTCTGTCCTTGGCGGCGGGAAAAGGATACGCGGAGTTATCTGCCTTGAAATGGCAATCATGCGAGGTGTTTCCGCGGATGAGGCTATGCCGTATGCATGTGCCGTTGAGCTTATCCACGCCTCAAGCCTTGTGCATGACGATATGCCCGCGCTTGATAATGATAGTATACGAAGAGGAAAACCCTCATGCCATATTAAATTCGGTGAAAGCACGGCACTTCTTTGCGGTGATGCGCTTATCTGCCTTGCTTTTAAAGCCTTGACAGGTAATCCGAAAAGCGTGCGCAGTGCGGTTTTGGCGTTATCAGAAGCAGGAGGCATAGGAGGTATCTGTTCCGGTCAAGTATTCGATATTGCATCTGAAAAGGTAAGACCCGATTACGAAGGACTCATAAAGATACAGAAGTATAAAACAGGCAAACTGATGCGGTTTTCGGCTGTTCTTGGCTGCATTGCCGCGGGTGATCTGTTTGAAGACACATCGGCGTATGCTCCGTGTGCCGAGTATGCAGAAAAGCTTGGACTTGCTTTTCAGATAATCGACGACATTCTTGATGCAGACGAAGAGGGAAGCGATGCCGAACGCGGTCTTGCTACTTTTCTCACCTTTATGACAGCCGAAGAAGCAAAGAAAGAGGCAGAAAGGTTATCTGAAGAGGCAAAATCGGCCATTTTCTCTTATGAGAATAGCGAATTTTTACGCGGACTTTGCGATCTTTTATTGGAGAGAACATATTGATGCGTGCCGATGTGTTACTTACTATGCTCGGTTATGCGGAAAGCCGCAGCCGCGCGCAAAGGTTGATTGAATCCGGATGCGTTTATGCAAACGGTGCTCAGGTAAAAAAGAGCAGTCAGGAACTTGATGACGGTTCCGACATATCAGTCATTACCCTTGGTGAAAGTTTCGTTTCCAGAGGCGCTTATAAGCTGCTGGGAGCTCTTTCTGATTTTGGAATCGATCCGGCTGGGATGAGGTGCCTTGATATCGGAGCATCAACGGGCGGATTTACGGACTGCCTTTTGAGACGCGGCGCCTTATCTGTTACAGCTGTTGACTGCGGTAAAAATCAGCTCGCACCGTCAATTTCCGCGGATCCGCGTGTAACTTCGCTTGAAGGATGTAATGCAAGATATATCACGACAGATGACGTAGGCGGAGATTTTGATCTTTGCGTTATGGATGTGTCGTTTATATCTCAAACGTATATTTTGCCTGCAATATCTCCGCTTTTAAAGGACAGCGGTATCGTTGCTGCTCTTATCAAACCGCAGTTCGAGCTTGATGCCAAAAGTGTTTCAAAGGGAGTTGTCAAGGGTTCTGATAAGCACTTGCGTGCGCTTTACAGAATTTACGATTGTCTTGAAAGCTGCGGACTTAGACCTATTGATTTTACCCGCTCCTCTATAGAGGGCGGTGACGGAAACGTTGAGTTCTTCGGCCTTTATGCAAAAGCCGAAAATTTGAATGTGAAGAGATATGACCGTGCCGGTCTCCGATATCTTGCTTATTTCAAATGAGGTGCTTATGAAGAAGTTAAAAGACGTTGTTCTTGTAACTAATCTGTACAAGGATAAGGAGCTCTCTTGTTTTAAAACTATTCTCGATTATCTCGTTTCAAAAGGCTTTAACGTGCGTGTGCCTTCTGAAGTCGGACATGTTGCCGAAACATCCGTAAGAGTTTATGATGACCCTGACGCGATGTACCGCAATGCCGATGCTGCTATCCTTCTAGGCGGCGACGGTACTATTCTAAATGCTGCCGCGTATGCCATTCCGAATGAGTGTCCGATGATCGGTATAAATCTCGGACGTCTGGGTTACATGGCTGAGCTTGAACCTGAGGAGTATTCGATGCTTTCCCGTCTTGCTACGGGGGATTATGTCATAGAAGACAGAATGACGCTGAAGGTCGAGATCGAGATCGACGGCAAGCGCACTCTTTTATGCGAAAATGCCCTTAACGATGCGGTGGTACAGCATGCGACAGGTCTTCATTGCATAGACCTAATGCTTTACTGCGGCGGTGCTTCTGTACTTTTCTACAGAGGAAACGGTATCATAATGTCAACTCCGACCGGTTCAACGGCATATTCACTGGCTGCAGGCGGTCCGGTGCTTGATCCGTCAATGAACTGTATGACAGTGGTTCCCATCTGCTGTGTAAGTCCTGCTGCCAAACCGCTCGTTTTTGCCGGGGACAGTGTTATGACTGTTGAGAACGTATATGACAGGGAAGAGAGCGTTTTGCTGAACATAGACGGTAAGATCGCTGTCCCTCTTCCGTTTGGTGCTAAGGTCATCTGCACCGGCGCTGAGCATAGCGCTAAAATGATAAAGCTAAAAGATAATAAATTTTTCTCTGTTCTCAGAGCAAAGATAGAGCAAAGGTAAAATAAGAAAGGCGTTACCTATGAAAAACGAAAGACAAGAAAAAATCGTTGAAATGGTGGGTAAATATACCATCGAGACTCAAGAGGAACTGATCAGTCTTCTGGCTCAGCTTGGGTTTGAAGTAACTCAGGCTACCGTTAGCCGAGATATCAGAGATCTTAAGATCTCAAAGATACTTACCCCGAGAGGCACATATAAGTACGTCCTTCCAAAAAAGCCGGAGGGGTCCAACGTTCGTTTTAAGAGCGCTCTCTCCGAATCAATAACGAAGATAGATTGGGCGATGAATCAGATAATAATAAAGACGTATCCGGGTATGGCACAAGCTATAGCCGCCGCTATCGACGGTATAGAGGATGACAGCGTTCTCGGCTGTGTTGCAGGTGACGATTCTATAATCGTAGTTACGCGAGATATCGAAAGCGCAGAAAGAGTCGGCGCAGATATGAGAAGACTGATTAGAGAGAATAACTGAATTTGAACGGAGGTATTCCGTATGCTTGTTTCTCTGCATATTGAGAATATAGCAGTTATTAAAAGCTGTGATATCAGCTTTTCTTCGGGGTTTACCGCGCTCACGGGTGAAACGGGTGCCGGAAAATCCATTATAATAGACAGTATCGGGCTTTTGTGCGGGTCCCGTTCGGACAGATCGATCATACGCAACGGAGAGGATAGGGCGGAAATCTGCGGTTTTTTCTGTGACATTCATGAGAATGCCGCCCGAGTTTGTAATGACGCGGGAATCGCAGCTGATGACGGAGAGCTTATGCTCTCGCGCACAATTTCAGCCGACGGAAGATCCGTTTGCAGAATTAACGGCAGACAGATGCCGCTTGCGGTATTCAGAGATATTGCTTCTTCCCTTATCAACATACACGGGCAGCAGGATAACTGGTCGCTTTTAAATGAAAGTAATCATCTTCTTCTGCTTGATAAATATGCCGATGATTCTGTGATCCTTGATGAATACAGAAAATCTTATTACGAGTACTCAGCAAAACGCTCTGAGCTTGAACGAGTTATAAAACAAGTTGAGAAGGATTCGGAAGAGCGCGACGTTCTTGAGCATCGATTAAAGGAGCTCGGCGCCGCTAAATTGAAGGCAGGAGAAGAAGAAAAACTGCAGCTTGAAAGAAAACGTCTGCAAAACGCTGAACGCATTGAAAAACAGTCGGGATTTGCATACCGAGCGCTGAAGGGCGGAGATAAAGTTAACGCCGTATATCTTCTTGACAGAAGTATTGCCGCTTTGAATTCTCTTTCAACTGTTTCAGAGGAGTACGCTCGTCTTGCCGAACGGCTGGAAACGGTAAAGTATGAAATAGACGACGTAGCCGATTCTGCAGTATCTGTTTCCGGAGGTTTTGACGGCGATCCTACACAGCTTCTCACTGCACTTGAATCTCGCCTCGATAAAATAGAGAGACTTCAAAAAAAGTACCGCAAGGATACAGACGGTCTTATTGAGCTGTATAATGAAACTGCAAAGAGGCTTGAGCTCCTTGATAATTCCGAAGGGGATATTGAACTTTTACAAAGCGAGCTTACAGCTTTAAAAAATGTTTGCTGTGAAAAGGCCGGCAAATTATCCGATTTGAGAAAGAATGCGGCGAACGAGCTTTCCGAAAGAATATGCGATGAGCTGGCTTTTCTTGACATGCCTAATGTTCGATTCGCTGTTTTTGTAAACGGCCGCGAAGACGATTCATTATCCTCTGACGGATGTGACGACGTTCGTTTTATGCTTGCCGGTGCATCCGGAGAACAGCCTCAGCCGCTTTCCAAAATAGCATCGGGCGGCGAACTGTCCCGAGTTATGCTTGCAATCAAAAGCGTATTTAATGAGGCTGACGGTGTCGGAACCGTTATCTTTGATGAGATAGATGCCGGTGTTTCCGGTAAGACAGCCCGCAAGATCGGAATAAAGCTCAAAAAAGCTTCTTCTGACACGCAGGTGTTTTGTGTAACACATTCTGCGCAGATAGCCTCACTTGCTTCAAACCACCTTGTTGTCAGCAAGTCGCTTCACGGTGACAGATATTCATCCTCTGTCCGTCAGCTTTCCAATGAAGAGAGGATCGCAGAGCTTTCGCGTATCCTCGGCGGTATTAACGTTACTGATGCTCAGCGTAAGGCGGCGATCGATCTTCTTAACGCTGAAAATGAAATAATATAAAACTGAAAGGAAAATATAACTATGAAAATTTATGAGGAACTTCAGGCGCGCGGTCTTATAGCACAGGTGACCGACGAGCCTGAGATAAGAGAGCTTATCAACGAAGGCAAGGCTACCTTCTACATCGGTTTTGACTGCACCGCAGACAGCCTTACTGCAGGACATTTTATGGCGCTTACTATGATGAAGCGCCTTCAGATGGCAGGTAACAGACCCGTTGCCCTTATTGGCGGCGGAACCACCATGATCGGCGACCCTTCGGGCAGAACCGATATGAGAAAGATGCTTACCCGTGAGGATATAGACCACAACGCCGAGTGCTTCAAGCGTCAGATGGAAAAGTTCATTGACTTCGGCGAAGGCAAGGCTATAATGGTAAATAATGCCGACTGGCTTCTCAGCCTTAATTACGTCGATCTTCTCCGCGAGGTTGGTTCCTGCTTCTCCGTAAATAATATGCTGCGCGCTGAATGCTACAAGCAGAGAATGGAGAAGGGACTCAGCTTTCTTGAATTCAACTATATGATCATGCAGAGCTACGACTTCTATCACCTATTCAAGAATTACAACTGTAATATGCAGTTCGGCGGTGATGATCAGTGGTCAAATATGCTTGGCGGTACCGAACTTGTTCGCAAAAAACTCGGTAAGGATGCATATGCTATGACTATAACCCTTCTTACGGATTCTCACGGTAACAAGATGGGTAAGACTGCAGGCAACGCTGTTTGGCTCGATTCTGAAAAGACTTCTCCCTACGATTTCTTCCAGTACTGGAGAAACGTCGGCGATGCTGACGTTATCAAATGCATGAAGATGCTTACTTTTATGCCTCTCGATGAGATTGCAGAGTATGAGAAGCTTGAGGGCGGTGAACTTAACCGCGCTAAAGAGAAGCTTGCGTTTGAAATGACTCAGCTCGTTCACGGAACCGAAGAGGCTCAAAAGGCTCTCGATGCCGCTAAGAGCGTATTCGGCGGTGCCGGAGAGAATGAAAATATGCCCACTGTTACAGTTGAGGCTTCCGCGTTCTCTTCAGAGGGAACCGCGCAGGTTGCAGAGCTTCTCGTGATAGGTGCAATGGCTCCTTCAAAGGGTGAGGCAAAGCGCCTTATTCAGCAAGGCGGTATCTTCTGCGGAGATAAGAAGATCGAGCGTTTTGATGCTGTTCTTACCGCTGAAGAGCTTAAAGACGGCATAGTTATCAGAAAGGGTAAGAAGACCTTTAAAAAATTCATTCTCGGTTGAGGTAATATGATAATTATCCCCGAAAACTTTATTTGCGAGATAACCGAAAGGTATCCGGATTTAACTGTTGACAGAGAACATAGCCTTGCCGCCCACACCACAATGCGTGTAGGCGGTAAGGCTGCACTTGCGCTTTTTCCAGCAAGTTCTGATCAATTATGCTTTGCGCTTGAGCTTTGTGTTAAGTACAGCTATAAGCATGCTGTTCTCGGTCACGGGTCAAACGTAATTTGTTCCGACAGCGGATATGACGGAATCATCATCAGAACTGAAAGAATGAATTCCGTTACAGTTAAAGGAGATACTGTTTTTGCGGAATGCGGCGCTTCTCTGAATGCGCTTGCCCGCGCTGCTCGTGATTCTTCTCTTACGGGTGCTGAGTTTATGTACGGGATCCCCGGTTCTGTTGGCGGAGCTTGCTATATGAATGCTGGAGCATACGGAGGGCAGATAAGTGATATCTGTATCTCGGTTACAGCTTACGACAGCACATCAAGGAGTATCATTGAATTTCCTGCTTCGGAGTGCTGCTTCGGGTACCGTCAGAGCATATTCCATAATAACGATTCACTGACAGTTATATCATTTGCTCTAAAGCTTGAAAAAGGAGATCCTGATGCGATCTCGGCAAGGATGAATGAGCTTATTGCAGCCAGAAGATCCAAACAGCCTCTCGAATATCCCAGCGCCGGCAGCTTTTTTAAGCGTTGTGACGGCCATTTTACTGCACAGCTTATCGACGAGAGTGGTTTGAAGGGACTTTCTGTCGGCGGAGCTCAGATATCGGAAAAGCATGCTGGTTTTTTAATTAACAGGAATAACGCGACTTGTGCGGATATTCTTGAGCTTGCGGATAAGGTTCGTTCGGTAATTAAGGAAAGATACGGTCTTGATATTGAAAGAGAGGTCGAGTATCTTGAGTAATACCTTGCCGTGGTCAGAACGCCTAAAAACGGAGATGTCTTCTGTAGACATTAAAAAGCAATGCTGCAGACGCGCTCTTACATTCGGTCTCCTCTTTTCTGCAAAGAGAACCGAGGAAGGCGATGTTATCCTTTCTGTTCCTACTTGCTCATCGGATCTGGCTCGTAAACTAATTAAGGAGCAGTTTACACGCGACCCCGAGGAGCTTGGTACGTCAAGAGGAAGGACAAAATTGTCATTTAACTCAAAAGCCGCCCGAATAATGCTTGAAAAGCAGGCGGATTATTCCGAATACGTTAAGTGCCCTGAGTGCTCTTCACACGTTCTGCGCGGCATTTTCATTGCAGTCGGAAGCATGAATGATCCGGAAAAAGAGTGCTATCTTCAGCTCACCCCGGCCGACGTACACGCGGCATTCTCGGTAAAAGAACTTGGAGAAGCCTGCGGCATTCAGTTTTTCACGGGCGAAAGACGCGGTAAAACTTACTTATACGCAAAAAAACGCGAGGTCATTGAGCAATTGCTTGGAGAACTGGGCGTAAACAATGCTTATTTTGATTTTATCAACGCCGGCATAGGCAAGCAGACAAGAGGCGATGCAAATCGCGCCTCAAACTGCATTACCAGCAATATATCAAAGACCGTTACCGCGGCAAAGCAGCTTACTGAGCTAATTCGTTTTGCGCGCGAAAATGATAGACTCTCAGTTCTTCCGCCTGAGCTTTCGGAAACGGCGATGCTTCGTATAGAAAATCCCGACAGCTCGCTTTCGTCTCTTGCTGCGATGCACGTGCCTCCGGTTTCAAAATCCGGTCTTTATCATAGACTTGAAAAAATTACAGAAATTCTTGAAGAAGACAGAAAAAAGTTTTCTAAATAGCAAGAGAAAGGGGCCGTTATGCACGATTTCGTACATCTTCATCTGCACAGCGAATACAGCTTGCTTGACGGCGCCTGCCGTATAAAAGAGATACCTCGCCGTGCTAAGGAACTTGGTCAGAACGCTTGTGCGATCACGGATCATGGGGCCTTGTTCGGTGCCGTAGCATTTTACCGAGCTTGTAAGGAAGAGGGTATCAAACCCATCATAGGATGTGAGGTATACGTTGCTCCGCGGACCCGTCTGAATAAAGAGGGAAGAGCCGACCTTTCCGGGAATCATCTTGTCCTTCTTTGTAAAAACGCCGAGGGATACAAAAATCTTTGCCGTATCGTCAGCAGTGCTTACACAGAGGGCTTTTACGCAAAGCCGCGAACTGACCTTGAAATGCTGAAAAAATACAGTGGAGGTCTTGTTGCGCTTTCTGCATGTCTTGCTGGTTATATTCCGCAGCAGATAACTGCCGGTAATTTTGAAGAGGCAGAAAGATACGCGCTTCTTATGCGTGATATTTTCGGACCGGATAGCTTTTATCTTGAATTACAGGATCATAGGATCGAAGAGCAGTCGTCGGTCAATTCCGCACTTGCTGATATATCGGAAAAAACTGGGATCCCGCTTGTATGCACTAATGACGTCCATTATTTACAAAAAAAGGATGCATACACTCAAGCGATTCTCACCTGCATTCAAACGGGAAATACCATAAGCGAGGGAAGACCTCTCGGTTTTGAGTCCGACGAGTTTTATTTTAAAAGCGGAGACGAGATGCACCGTATGTTCTCGGGTTACAAAAACGCGTTGGAGAATACCGTTAAGATCGCTGATGCGTGTAACTTTGATTTTGAATTCGGCGATTTGAAGCTTCCCACTTTCGATACGAACGGTGTGCCTCCCTCTGTCAAGCTTCGCCATTATGCGGAAATCGGGCTTAAAAAGAGGGAAGCCGCTAAGCATATAGATTATTCGCAGCATCCGAGAGAAGAGTATCTTGCCCGTATAGAACATGAACTTTCAATAATCGAGAGTATGGGTTTTTGCGAATATTTCCTTATAGTCAGGGATTTTGTTGTTTGGGCGAAGGTAAACGGAATACCTGTTGGACCCGGAAGAGGTTCGGGTGCCGGAAGCCTTGTTTCTTATCTCATTGGAATAACAGACGTTGACCCTCTTGTTTACAGTCTGCTCTTTGAGCGCTTTCTTAATCCTGAGCGCGTTACGATGCCTGATTTTGACATAGATATTTGCCAGATAAGGCGTGAAGAGGTTATAAAATACGTTACTGAGAAGTACGGAACGGATCACGTTTCTCAGATAATTGCCTTCGATACTCTTGCAGCGCGCGGAGCTATAAGGGACGTAGGCCGCGCTCTTGGAGTACCGTATGCAGAGTGTGATGCAGTTGCGAAGGCTGTTCCGCGTAATTATAACGCAACAATAGCCGATGCTATGGAAACTGCGGATTTTGCTGCACTTTACAATTCATCTCCCCAAATAAAGCAAATGATAGATATTGCTGCTGCGCTTGAAGGGATGCCAAGGCACGCCTCGACTCACGCAGCAGGCGTTGTTATAACCGATAAGCCTCTCACTGATTATATTCCGATAGCAAAAAACGGTGATACTACCGTAACACAGTACGAAATGACCACCGTTGAGGCCCTCGGACTGGTAAAGATCGATTTCCTCGGCCTCCGATACGTTACAATTATGGATACCGCGGAAAAGCTTATTAAAGCAGAATATCCCGATTTTGATCTCGCCTCTATACCGTTTGATGATAAAAAGACATATAAGCTGATATCCGCGGGCAGGACCTCGGGTGTGTTTCAGCTTGAATCAGCCGGTATGAGGCAGGTGCTCACTCGCCTTCAACCCGATAGTATTGACGATGTTATAGCTTCAATAGCTCTTTATCGACCCGGTCCCATGGAATCTATTCCGCGGTACGTTGAATTCAGACATAATCCTGATAAGGTTACCTATGCGGTTCCTGAGTTAAAGAAAATTATTGGTGTTACACACGGCTGTATAGTATATCAAGAGCAGGTGATGCAGATCTTCCGCGAGCTTGCGGGATATACCTACGGACAAGCCGATATAGTCCGCCGTGCTATGGCGAAAAAGAAGCTTGACGTGATGGAAGCGGAAGGCGAAAAATTCGTAAGAGAAGCCGAAAAACGCGGAATTTTGCCCGACAAAGCAAAGTCGATATACAGCGAAATGGCAAATTTTGCTAAGTACGCTTTTAATAAGAGCCACGCTGCCGCTTATGCCGTGATCTCTTACCGTACCGCTTATCTGAAAACTCATTATACCAGATTTTATATGGCGGCTTTGCTTTCTTCGGTGCTTGGAGATTTCGGTGCAACAGCTGGATATATTGCCGAATGCGGAAAGTACGGGATCAAAACACTTTCTCCGGATATCAACGAGAGCGGTGTTGCATTTACCGTAAGCGGTGACAATATTCGATTCGGACTTCTAGCCGTTAAGGGTGTAGGAGAGCAATTTGCGCGCAATATCGTCATTGAACGATCCAAAAAACCTTTTGCATCATTTGCAGATTTTATATCGCGGATGTCGGAATTCGGCCTAAATAAGAAGCAGCTTGAGATGCTTATAAAATGCGGCGCTTTCGATTCTCTCGGTATATTTAGAAGCAGACTCCTTGCAACCTATGAGCATCAGCTCGATATGCAGAATGATAAGATACGGCGCAACGTAAGCGGACAGCTCGACCTTTTCAGTTCTGTTGACGATATGGACGAGGGCGGATTTGAATATCCCGAGCTTGCCGAGCTTTCTATGAACGAGCTTCTGGCTATGGAAAAAGAGAGCACAGGAATGTACTTCTCGGGGCATATGCTCGACGGTTATTCGGATGCTGTCTCTCAAGTTGATCACATTGAGATCACCGATCTCGTATCCGACGGCGATGATAACGAAAGCAAGGACGGAAGAGATGTCACGGTAGTCGGTATAGTCGGAAGGATTACGAAAAAGACAACAAAAAAGGGAGACGAAATGGCTTTCATTTCTCTTGAAGACCGATTTGCCGAGATCGAGATCTTGCTTTTTCCAAAGGTTTACGTTAAATGCTCCGATGTTATAACGAGCGATGCGGCCGTTTCTGTGACCGGAACACTGTCTGTTCGCGAAGACGAGCCTCCCAAGATACTTGCACGCGACGTTGCATTGCTTGTTAAAAACGGCGAAAGAAAAGAAGCTTCTTACCAGACTTCATCACAGCCTCACGCTCCAATGATAGGAATGGGCGGTGCATTCGGTTCTGCTGCTATAATGCAGGCTATGCGTATGGCAAGAGAAAAGAATGCACAGAATACACAGAAAGGGCCTGAATACGATCAAGCTCCAAAAAGCCCCGCGGCAGAACCGCAGAGCAAAAAGGCCGATAAGCTTTGCATCAAGGTGAAGTCTATGGATTCCGTTGAAGCTAAAAAAGCGGAAAACCTTGTCGCAATATTTTGCGGGAATGTCCGCGTGCTGTTTTTTGATGAGAGCACAAAAAAATACGTTGCTCTGTCTAATTACGGCGCAGACGTTTGTCCCACGCTTATTCGCGAGCTCAGATCCTTGCTCGGCAGCGAAAACGTTGTTGTGCTCTATCAGCCCGTGTAGTCTTCTATAAGTGATATTAGGTCGCTTACCGTGTATAGCATTATTCCTTTTTCAAGATAAGTTCTGTCGGTTTGAGGCAGCGAATAGGTGTAAACGTTCAGTTCTTCTATCACTTTCCCGGTTCTGTAGTCGAAAATAGCTACCTTTCCATCCTTCTCTCTCACAACGAACAAAGCTTCGTCAAACACAGTTCCTTCATCTTCAATTATTGCGTTGACTGCGGCGTATACCTTGTCCACCTCGCCGTGGACAGCGTTGGTCTTACCGTATAATACAAAGATCAGCATAAAGATCAATACCGCAAATACGGCAAAAATTATTTCGTACGCGTATTTTTTAAACAGTTCTTTAAACATTATCAGTACCTCAATTTTTGGTTTTTAATATTATTGGCTATTATTCACACTTTATTCAAAAATTGGGTATATAATAGAATCAAAATTCGGTGAAAGGAAAATACCGTGAAGCACACACCGGTCAAATTTAAACCCGCTAAAAAAAGAATAAACTGGGCAGACGAGATCTTGCGCACGCTTGAGATCGTCGGTAAGATTTTCATGAAAGCGCTCTCCGCTATCGTAAACATCGTGCTAACTGTTCTTCTCATTGGTATACTTACCGGTATAGTTGCCGGCACGGCTTTTGCGGTCTATATTAAAAATCATATCGATCCGACCGTAGACGAATCTTTGTTTATGAGCGGTAAAACCAGCCAGACTACCAAGCTTTATTACTATGATTATACAGACCGTACTAACAGAATAGGAGAAGCGGTAGAACTTGAAGACCAGCGTCTTTACGGCACGGAAAACAGCCTTTGGGCTCCTCTTGCCGAAATACCGGAAAATCTGAAAAATGCTTTTATATCTATTGAGGACAAGCGTTTTGAGGATCATAAGGGTGTAGACTGGATACGTTCATTAAAAGCTGTAGCAAACTTCTTCCTTGGCTTCGACGATACGACCGGCGGAGGTTCCACTATTACCCAACAGTTGATCAAAAACGTCACCGAATACGATGACGTTACCATTCAGCGTAAGGTTCAGGAAATGCTTATGGCACTGAATCTTGAGAAAGTGAAGACAAAGGACGAGATTCTGGAGCTTTATCTTAATATCGTTCCGCTTTCTCAGCGTTGCATTGGTGTTCAAGCTGCGGCAAATACCTATTTTTCCAAAGACGTAAGCGAGCTTACTCTTATCGAGTGCTGTGCAATTGCTTCTATAACTAATGCGCCCACTCGTTACGATCCGGTTCAGCATCCGGAAAATAATGCATACAGACGTAATCTTATCCTTGATTTCATGCTTGAATTCGGCTGCATCACCTTAGAGGAATACGAGGAGGCTTATACTGACATTGAGGTCATCTACGATGAGGCCGAGGAAGGAAAGATCAAGGACATCATCGTAAATGAAGAAAAGCTCGTGATTGTTTATAATGAGACGGCAAATGATGCTATTGCAACAAACTCTTGGTATACCGATACCGTAATTTCCGACGTTATCAATGACCTTGTTGAAAAAAAGGGTTATACCCGTCTTGCCGCAAGCAATATGATATACTACGGCGGACTTAACATCTTCACCTGTATGGACCCCGATATTCAGGCTAAGATGGAAAAGGTTATGGAAAACGAGGCAAATTTCCCGGAAAAAACAAGCGGTGTAGCTGCTGAGTGCTCAATGTGTGTAATTGACCCGTTTACCGGTGACTTACTCGGAGTTGTCGGCGGCAGAGGCGAGAAGACTGAAAACAGAATTCTTAACTATGCAACGCAGACCCTTCGTCCTCCCGGATCCTCCATTAAGCCGCTTGCTGTATACGGACCTTCTATTGAAGAAAAGATCGTGACTTGGTCCACTGTAGTTGATGACGTTCCCCTCAGCTTCGGTGAAAAGAATAACGACCCTTGGCCTGACAACCTCCCTTACGTTTACGAGGGACTTGTTAACGTAAAATACGGTCTTGCGACGTCAAAGAACACAGTTTCTTTAAAGACTCTCTCTAAATTAACTATTGAAAAATCATTTGACTATATGCAGAATAAGTTCAAGCTTCCAACGCTTGTTGACGTTGCATATTACAATGACGGAACCTCATATACGGACCGCGGACTTGCAGCTCTTGGTCTTGGACAGCTTTCAAACGGAGCTACCGTTCGCGACATGGTAACGTGCTATACTGCATTCCCGAACCGCGGTGTTGTAAGTAAATGCCGCTCATATCTTGAGGTAACGGATTCAAACGGAAACGTAATTCTCTCGAATGACTACGAGGCCCGTGTCGTTTTCAGCGAAGAGACTGCCTTCGTTATGACAAAGATCCTTGAAAACGTTGTCGATTGGGGTACTTCTACTAAAATAACACTTGATCAAAAGATAGACTGTGCCGGCAAGACCGGTACTTCGCAGGATGATAAGGACCGCTGGTTTATGGGATATACGCCGTATTACGTCGGCGGTGTATGGTATGGTTACGCCACCCCCAAAACTATGACAAGCGAGCTCTGGTACAGTCCCGCTAACCGAATTTGGGATCTTGTGATGAGCCTTGTTCACGAAGATATAATAGCTGATATCGAAAGCGGCGCAGCTGAAAAGAAGATGTTTGAGCAGCCCGTAAACGTTGTGAAAGCAACTTACTGCAAGTATAGCGGTAAGTTAATGGGTGAAGCTTGTAAGCTGGATCCCAGGTATGATGCAAGTATTGCAGGCGGCGGAATAGCCGAAGAGGGTTATTTTGTTGCAGGAACTGAGCCTACTGAGACTTGTGATTGCCACGTTATCGTTTATTACGATAGCGTGACCGGAGGCATTGCTCATTACGGCTGCCCTGCGGAGAACATCGTTAAGGTAGGACTTATCAAACTGCCAGAGGACAGAGTGTTCCCGATGCAGCTTGCTGTTACTGATGCACAGTATGTATACCGTCCTATGGCTGCGAATATTCGCCCGGCAACTTACACCTATAACCCGTATTTTGCCGCGTCGTTTGCAAAGGACACCTTTGCCGGAGTTTCTGATTATTGGGGAGCTAAGCAGTTTAATTCTTTCTGTACGGTCCACTTCAACTATGAGGCGTTTGATAATGGAGAATTAAAGGAATATCTCGGTGTTTATGCGCTCTCTGAGGCTCCTGCTTTCCATCCTCATGCAGCGCTCCCGCCGAAGAATCAGGATTACGAAGATGAGCTGGAGAATGACCCGCAGCAGTAAAACTCTATTGACAAAAAATAGTAAATGTATTATAATCTTAATCATAAAAGCTTTGGAGGAATTATTATGCTTAAAAAGATACTTTCACTTCTTATTTGTGCGATGACCGTTTTTGCTTTTGTTTCCTGCGGCGGTAATGCTGCTGATACCGAGCCCCCCGTAACCTATCTTGATCCCATCAATTGCATCGTTACCGTTAAGATCGCTGCTACAGAAAAGAAGGGCGAAGAGGTCCTTATCGACAATCAGCCTATAACTCTCCGCAACAGAACTGAGGTTCCCAGTGCGCTTGATGCTCTTGCTCAGGCATGTTCTGCATATGAGATTAAGTATTCTGCCAGCGAAGACGGAACAACCGTTGGTACTATAAAAAATCACGCTAACTTTGCTTCCGACAGCGAGGGCGGCACTTGGTTCTGGGAGCTTACCGTTAATGGAACAACTCCTTCCGGTAAAGCTGGTGAGGTCGAGGTCAAGGAAGGCGACGTTTACGTATTCACTTACAGCTATATAGGAGGTTCCAATTGAAATCTGTAAATATCAAGCTTAATACCATTGAAGATGTACGCGATTTTGTTAATGCAGTAGCATCCACCGATATCGATATCGACCTTTCTTCCGGCCGATATATCGTTGACGGCAAGTCCATTATGGGTATATTCAGTCTGGATCTGTTGAACCCTGTTACACTTACCGCGCATTCCGATGATTGTGATGAGCTTCTTAAAAAGCTTGAAAAATTTATAATAGATTAAAATTTAAGCGGCGGTCCCTTAGGATCGCCGCTTATTAATTATCATTTACATTTCTCGGACGGACTTTGCGTTTTAGAGGGTCATATACAAAGCTTCGGCATTTAGCCGTAGCACTTACCATGCCCTTTTTACGGCATATGAATTCGTCCGGTAGAACAGAGGGCTGTGAATTCTCGCAATACGCGCAGATCTTTGATTCATCTGATTTTTTTTGCATAACTACCTCACATTCCTTAATTGTCTCTATTTTAGCACTGTTTTGTCAGTTTTTCAATAGCGGAATCGAAAATTGTCTATTAAAGAGAGTAATTAATACACAGCAGACTCCGGTGGCAAGTTTTATGATTACATATGGATATTTTTTTATGCCTTTGGTGCAAGAGCTAATCTGAGCGAGAACGGATATTCCTCCGAATCCCAAAGCAAATGCAGATGTAAGAAATGAAGCACCGTTATTTAAACTTGCTGAAGTTTTACAGCCTCCGCACATCTCAAGTACTGAGTTAAGAATGCATTTTGCCTTTATAGTTAAATTGAAAAAATCAGAGATCACGTCAGAAAGCACCGTAAAAAACATGACGGAGACTGTTACCGAGCAAAGTGTAGCTGTCGATCTTGAAATTATATCGGCAGGATCTATTGTTAAGTTGTTTTCTGCGGGTTCTGATATTCTATATGATTTAAAGGTATGGAAATATACTGCGAGAAGAACAATGTTAATTAATAGTTGTGTCGTCCACATCAGAATACCGAAGTTCGTGTTTTTGAAAAGCACAGTTCCGACGGCGCTTATGCAAAAAGCTGGAGAGGCGCATGAAACGGCAGGCAAAAGTAAGCCTGCTTCTTTTTTTGTAATAATACCTTTGGTGTAAAGACGTCCAACTGCAGAAGCACCGATAGGTGCTCCGCATACGTTTCCTATTATAAATGCGGTCAATATGGCATTCTTTCTATCTTTAGGTTGGAGTGCATCAGAAATAACGTTTGATAATACCGTGTAAGGAAGCAGCACCGGAATGACAGTCTTTCCAACTGTTATAAGTCCTTCATATGCTGCTTGATATGCGGTTTTCGAAAATGCCAGAAATAATAAAAAAAGTAATAATGATAAGGATAGCAAGCAGATCCCAGCATATCGCTTAACAGTCATTTAGCCGTCCCTCACAACATAGAATGTAGTGAAATTATATGTACATTTTTTGTTTATAGAACGGAGTATATATGAAGATAAGCGGAAAGGACTTGGTAAAAGTAATTAAGTCTGAGGGAGAGGAACGCGCATTCAGTTTTGAGATGAGAACAAAACGCAGCGCAATAATCTGTGGTGTATGCGGAGTAGAGATATCAGCGCCGGATAACATTTCTCTTCGATTGATAAGCGGGGGGGAAGTAGGTATTATAGGAAAACAGCTTTGCTGCACGTCTTTTGGAAACAGAACTGTTGAGGTTGAAGGTAAGATAGAAACTGTGAATTTTGAGGCAAGAAAGTTATGAAAAAAGCAGTTAATAATTATTTGCCGGATACCCGTTGCATTATCAAAGCTGATCGTCCTTGTGTAAAATGCGTCCTTGACTACAGCGTAAGACGCGGGAAATTCGTTCGTTGCGAGGTTAGCGGTGATTGTACGCTGATCTATCTAAGTACTGAATTTGAGCAAGAGCTTAGTAAATATCTCGAAGAGAAAGGCATTAAATGTACACGTAGAAGGACGTTGCTTTTCGGTTACAGGAAACGCTGGGGGATCATTATCGGTTCAGTTGTTTTTGTTATTTTAATATCGTACTTTTCGTCGATATTATGGTCATTGGATATTAGCGGCAATTCCAGATTGACGGAGCTTGACGTTAAAGATCTTCTAAAAGAATGCGGAGTGTATGAAGGAGTACGGTTATCGGAGATAAACAACGATCTTGTCAGAATAAAAATGATGGCTCTGTCAAAGGATATAGCTTGGATAAGCGTAAACGTCAAGGGTATGAGGGCAGAGGTAATCGTATCTGAATCAGAAAGAGTACCGGAAAAGGAGGATATGCCGCAATATTCTCATATAGTTGCATCATTTGACGGCATCGTAACCGGGATCGTTATTGAGCGTGGACAGCAGATGGTAAGAGTCGGTGAAGCGGTCAAAAAAGGAGATCTTCTCGTATCGGGAATAATCGAGGAAAGGGACGGAGATATAACACTTGTCAATGCTTCAGCAAAGATATATGCACAAACGAATAAGGAAATAGCAGCAGAGCAGGCTTACATATCGGAAAATATTACGTTGAGCGAGGGAAAAATCGAAAGAATTTCTCTTGAATCATTCGGAAAATCAATTAATTTTTCATTAAAATATGGACTTGAGGATGAGAAGTGTGATATAATCCGTAAAAGAGGGAGTGTATACATTTTCGGAAGCTTCAGACTGCCGCTTTCTTACGTTGCTGAATACAGAACCGAAAAGAAGGTAAGCTCTGTGTCGCTTACTCTCGATGAGGCTCGCCGAATGGCAGAATCAGAAGCTTTTAGAATATTGTATTCGCAATCGGATGCGGAGCTTATCTCTAAGCGTTTTTCATATGATTACGCACCTGATAAGCTGACTGTCAGGCTGTATGCCGTTTGCGAAGAAAATATAGCACGCCCCTTACCGTTTACAGCCGAGCCATAAGGCTGTCAGGAGGAAAAATGGCAGAAAAAACAGTTTATTTATCTTCGGACGGAATAACGTCCGCTATATTCGGAAGCTTTGATAAAAATGCATCACTTATCGAGGACGCATTTGATGTCAGAGTATATAACCGCTCGAACAGCGATGAGGCTGCTGATGCCGTTTCAGTTATCGGCGAAGATGCGGCTTCGGTCAAAGCTGCCTGCGAGGTTATTGAGCTGCTTTCGGGAACTGTAATTGACGGTGATACGATCAGCGAGCAGACTGTAGAGTACTTTATCGGTATGGTCAAGGATGGAAAAAAGACAGAACTAGAGGGTTTTGACGATAATTGCGTCTGCGTTACTGCAAAGGGAAGACCGATAAAGCCGAAGACTGTCGGTCAACGTCATTACGTTGATAAGATCAAGTCTAACACGGTCGTTCTCGGAATCGGACCTGCAGGTACCGGCAAGACTTTTCTTGCCGTTGCTATGGCAGTAAAAGCGTTGCGTGCAAAGGAGATAAGCAGGATCGTACTTACACGGCCTGCGGTAGAAGCGGGAGAAAAGCTTGGATTTCTTCCGGGTGACCTTCAAAATAAGATAGACCCTTATCTTCGCCCTCTTTATGATGCATTATACGAGATGTTGGGTGCTGAGAATTATGCTCGCCATCTCGAGAGAAGCACGATAGAAATAGCGCCCCTTGCGTATATGCGCGGCAGAACGCTTGATGATTCTTTTATCATTCTTGATGAGGCACAAAACACCACGCCTGAACAGATGAAGATGTTTCTTACCCGACTCGGCAATAACTCAAAAGCTGTTGTAACGGGTGATCTGACTCAAACAGATCTTAATATCGGCAGAAGAAGCGGTCTTGCCGAGGCTGTGAAAATTCTTGAGGGAATTGATGATATTTCAGTCCACCGATTTACCGAGCGCGACGTTGTGCGCCATAAGCTTGTACAAAAGATAATACTTGCTTACGAAAAATATGAGAGATCTAACGCTAAGGAAAAAGACTCAAGAGGCGAATACAGAGTAAAAAGAGGGTTCAGACAATGAAGCTGATGATTTATTTTACAAATGAACAGAAAACGGAAAAGGTGAATTATGACCTCAAAATGCTTGTAAGGCGTGCTATACTCGGCACGCTCGAATTTGAGGATTTTAAACGCGACTGTAACGTATCCGTAACTTTTTGCGACGGTGAGGGAATAAGAGCTTTAAATGCAGAATTCAGAAACATCGATAAGGAAACAGACGTACTTTCTTTTCCTATGTTCGATGAAAATGACCCCAACGTTCCCGGAAGGCCCATAGAGCTTGGCGACATCGTTCTAAATCTATCTCGCGCACGAAGTCAGGGCGAAGAATTCGGTCACGGATTCGAGCGTGAGGCAGCTTTCCTTGTTATCCATTCCACCCTGCATCTTCTTGGCTACGACCACGAAACCGGCGAAGATGATGAGGCCGATATGCGTGCACGCCAAAGCTCCATCGCAGAGATATGCGGATTCGGACTGAAAAACACTACGGAGGTCAAATAATGAAGGCTCTATATATATCTATTGTCGGAAGGCCGAACGTCGGTAAATCAACTCTTCTTAACGCTGTTCTCGGCGAAAAGATCGCAATAGTATCGAAAAAGCCTCAGACTACTAGAAACCGCATTATGGGCGTTCACACCGTCGGTGACACGCAGTATGTATTTCTCGATACTCCCGGAATACACACACCGCGTACTGACCTTGGAAAGTATATGGTAGATGCCGCAAAAGGTGCAATAGGCGATGCCGACCTTGCCATTCTTGTTGTTGAACCTCACGGCGGTGTGGGAGATATTGAGCAAAAGATACTCGGCCGTATCCGCAAGTGTGAGATTCCGGCAATTCTTGTAATTAATAAGACTGATGCATATGATGCAAAGCACATAGGTGATACAATCGCCGCTTATGCCTCGGAATTTGATTTTGCTGCCGTGGTGCCTATGTCTGCGAAAAACGGTGAGGGGGTAGACATACTTCTCTCTGAGGCGGAAAAATATACCGTAGAGATGCCTTGGCTTTTCCCTGAGGATATGATCACCGACCAGCCGGACCGTCAGATCGCGGCTGAGATCATAAGAGAAAAGCTCCTCCGAACTCTCGATAGGGAAGTGCCCCACGGCACTGCTGTTGTTGTCGAGGAATTCCTTGAGGAGAAAAATATGCTTCGTATTCGCGCCGATATATTCTGCGAGAAAGAGAGCCACAAGGGCATTATAATAGGTCACAAGGGGGCGGCTCTCAAGCTTGTCGGAACCAAGGCGAGAGAGGATCTTGAAGCATTCTTCGGATGTAAGGTGTTTATCGATCTATGGGTAAAAGTCAAAGAGAATTGGAGAGATAATCCCACTGTTGTTCGTAACTTCGGTTACAGAAAGGATTGATATGTCAACCGTTTCCGCAAGCTGTACAGGTATTGTGTTAAGATCTACAGATGTCGGTGATAACGATAAGCTTCTTACATTGCTTACTGCAGAATACGGAAAGCTGACTATATCGGCAAAAGGAGCACGTTCGCTAAAAAGTAAGTTTATGTCTGTATCTCAGCAGTTTGCATACGGTGAATTTACGTTTACGGTCAAGGGTGATTTTAAATGGCTGAAGGATGCTTCTCTTGCCGAGAGCTTTTTTGCCGTAAGACGTGATCTTCCGCGCCTTGCTCTTGCCTGCTATGTTGCTTCAGTTACGGAACAGCTTTCGCTCGAAGGACAAGCCGACGTAGAGCTTTTACGTCTTACGCTCAATACTCTATATATGCTTTGCGGAGAAAAGCACAGCCTCGATCATATCAAAGCAGTTTTTGAACTTTCTGCTGTCTGTGTCGGAGGTTTTTCTCCCGAACTTGAATCGTGCGGTAACTGCGGTTCAGCAGATAACATCACATATATCGACACCGTAGGCGGCGTATGCTTATGTGAAAGCTGTGTACGTAAACTTTTTGCTGAGACTCAGATACCGGTCTCCGTTCTTCCGATTACATCGGGCGAGCTTGATGCATTCAGATTTATAACTTCACCCGATACGAAGAATCAATTCGCGTTCCGCCTTCCCGATGAAGAAGGTTCCGCTCTTTCCGACTTGTGTGAGAAATATCTCCTTGCACAGCTTGATTGCGGATTTAAGACTCTTAGTTTTTATCATGAGGTCAAAAATTAATGAATATTACCGAGCGCACCCTTGAGGTGCTTGAGTACGATAAAATTAAAGAAATGCTTGCATCCTGCGCACCCACCAAGGGCGGCGCGCAGGCGGCGCTTGCAATGATGCCGACTGACGATTTTGAAATGGTTCTGCGCCGTCAAAAGCGTACCTCCGATGCAAAGCGGCTATGCGATATAAAGGGTATGCCGCCTTTTTGCGGAGTTACCGATATATCCGATTCTGTCGGCAGGGCAGAAAAATCAGCAGTTCTTTCCTGTAGAGAGCTTATTGAGATAGCACGTGTGCTTTCTGCCGCGCGTCAGCTTACCGATTACATCGAGACCGATAAGAAATTCGATACGTGTCTTGATGACGTATTTGCGGGGTTAACACCTAATAAGTACCTTGAAAACAGAATTAATTCTGCGATAATTTCCGAGGATATGATAGCTGATGAGGCAAGTCCCGAGCTTGCCGATATAAGACGTAAAATACGTAATGCTAATAACCGAATTAAAGAGTCGCTTAATAAATTTATAAGCGGCGCAGGCTCCAAATTTCTGCAGGAGAATATTGTAACAACTCGCGGCGGAAGATATGTCGTTCCTGTTAAATCTGAGCACAGAGGCGAAGTAAAAGGCCTTGTGCACGATACTTCTGCATCTGGTGCAACGGTCTTTATCGAACCTGCTGCGGTTCTTGAAGCAAATAACGAGCTTCGTGTACTCGAAAGCAAGGAGCAACGCGAGATAGAACGCATACTTGCCGAATTTTCGTCTGAAGTGGCAGGTTGTGCAAACCCTCTTTTCAGAAATTATCTCAACATTACCGAACTTTCTTTCGTATTCGCATGTGCATCTCTCTCATACGAAATGAAGGCGAGTTCTCCGTCTTTTTCCGAGGAGCGGACGATATCTTTGTTTTCAGCTCGTCATCCTCTTATTGATAAAGATAAGGTAGTTCCGGTAAACGTAGATCTGTCGGGCGGCCTTGATACTCTTGTAATTACCGGCCCGAACACCGGAGGAAAAACTGTTACACTAAAAACGCTTGGTCTGCTTACTTTAATGGCTCAGTCCGGCCTGCACATACCTGCCGCGGAGAATTCGGTGTGCGGTGTTTTTGATCACGTGCGAGCCGATATCGGCGACGAGCAGAGCATCGAGCAATCCTTATCCACCTTCTCGTCGCATATGGTTAATATTGTTGAGATAATTAAATCAGCTGGTAAAAGATCGCTTATTCTTTTTGACGAGCTTGGTGCAGGTACAGATCCCGTTGAGGGCGCTGCTCTTGCTACGGCTATCCTTGAGGAGGTCAGAAGAAAGGGTGCTCTTACCGCCGCAACCACTCACTATGCTGAACTGAAATCTTATGCTCTTGATACAGACGGTGTAGTTAATGCATCTTGTGAATTTAACGTCGAGACGCTCCGTCCGACATATAAGCTTATTATGGGAACGCCCGGTAAATCCAATGCTTTTGCAATTGCCGGTAAGCTTGGTATCGACGAATCGATCATTGACAGGGCTTCCCGTCTTGTATCCGGAGACGTTAAGAAGTTTGAATCCGTGATAGAAAAGCTTGAAGAGACGCGCATTGAATCCGAGAAGATCAAGGCTGAACTTATTTCGGAAAGGGAAGCGTTCAGCCGATTCAAGGCAGAATCCGAGAAGAAGATAACTGCCCTTAATGCTGAAAAAGAGCGTGAGATAGAAGCAGCACGTACAAAAGTGCGGCAAACACTAGACAGCGCCCGAGCTACTGCCGAATTTGTTTTTGATGAGGTTGAAAAGCTTCGGAAGCAGAAGGCAAAGGATCTTTCTGCCGAGGAGCTTGCAAAGAAAAAGCGTGAAATACGCGAAGCTATGCTTCGAGGAGAGGAAGATGCTTCTTCGATCAATAGAGAAACGGACGATGGATACGTATTACCGCGCGCGCTGAAGAAGGGCGATGAGGTTAAGATGCGCAACATCGGTAAACACGGAGTGTTACTCGATGATCCTGACCGGTCTGGAAACGTACGTATCCAATGCGGCGCTGTTATCACACGTACCAACGTTACCAACCTCCGGCTTCTTGAGAAATCCGATAAGCCTAAGCAAAAGCAACAAAACAGCTTACACCGTGTTACCGCTTCAAGCGGTTTCTCGCCCGAGCTTGATCTCAGAGGTCAGCTTACGGATGATGCTTGGTTTATGTGCGACAAGTATATCGACGATGCGATGATGGCTAATATTCGCTCAGTGCGTATTATTCACGGCAAGGGAACCGGCGCGCTAAGATCTTATCTGTGGACATGGTTTAAAGGTGATTCGCGAATTGCCGCCTTCAGGCTTGGCGCGCACGGTGAGGGCGACAGCGGAGTAACGATACTTGAATTGAAGTAACGGAGGAACTATGCGAAAGCAGATCCTTTTTGAAAAATTGTTTTTAGTGTTTGCAGTATGTGTTGCGTTGGCCGTAGGTGTTGTTTTCCTTGTCACCCGCAATACAGCTCCGCACGATCCGTCTATCACGTCTTTTGATGATACAGGTACGTCTGAGGTATGCGTTGATCCGGATACCGGACTGATCACTACTATCTATGATACCACAGTGGGTCGGGTAACTGAAGAGCCCGCTACTCTTCCGCTTGATACAAGTGCTTCTGTGAACGAACCGAACGACTCTGAAATTACTGTGACAGAACCACCGGTTACAGAACCTCCCGAAACAGCAGAGAAGATTATTTCCGTGCTCGCGTGCGGTGATAATCTTCTTTACCGGCCGAATACATTCGAAGCTGACGAGCTTGCCGTTGACGGTAAGAGAAGTTATCTGTTCACTTATGAGAATGTTCGGCAGTTGATCGAATCTGCCGATATTGCATTTGTTAATCAGGAAACTCTTCTTTGCGGAGGGAACGTGGGGTATCCGTATTTCAACTCTCCTTTCGAGGTTGCAGATACACTTTCGGAGCTTGGGTTCGATATTGTAAATATCGCAACAAATCATATGCTTGACGTAGGTTACGATTATGCCGTAAATTCAACGGGTGAAGGAATTGCCATAAGCCGAAATACACTTGAAAAACAAGGATTGACTGTGATCGGCGGGTATTTAAATGAAGATGATTTTAAAAGCATAAGAGTAGTTGAATGCGATGGTATCAAGATCGCATTCCTTGCATTTACAGAGTCGACAAACACAATAACTTTGTATGATGACAGCGAAGTATTCGTTCCTTATCTTAACGAGGAAAACGTATTGACGGCTGTGAAGCTTGCGAAGGAAGTTGCAGACGTAATTATAATTTCTGCTCATTGGGGTGTTGACAGTTCTTCTGTCGTTTCTGACAGTCAGCTGTATTTTGCTCAGCTGTTTGCTGATCTTGAAGTTGATGCAGTTATCGGTCACCATCCCCATATTATCCATCCTATAGAATGGATAGAAGGAAAGAACGGCAATAAGATGCTCTGTGCATTTTCGCTGGGTAATTTCATCGGAATTATGGAATATCCGCTTACCGTATTAGGCGGAATTATGACGTTCGATTTACGAGTTGATAATGATGAAGATTTTGTCATAGAGAATGTTGGATTCGTTCCTACCGTCTATAACTATGACGTCGATTACAGAAACAATAAGATATATTATCTTGAGGATTATACCGATGAAATGGTTGAGAAACACGGAGTTTTAACTCGGTACGGACATAAGTTTTCTACAGATGAACTTCGTTCTTATATCACGGATACCGTCAAAGACGAATTTATAAGAAGCAAGAATGACTATTGAAAGACTTGAATATACTGTCAAGCGCTCAAAGCGTAAGACCCTTGCCATCAGATTTGAATATAACGGCTCGGTAACAGTTCTTGCGCCGATTACTGCGAGCAATGCTTCAATAGAAAAAGCTGTCAAGAACAATGCCGAATGGATAGCAAAAAAGGCAGAGGAGAGACGAAAATTTCTTTCAGGCAAAAACACTGAACCGATCAGTGTTGAAGAAGTTCTCTCTTTAAAAATGAAGGCGGAGAATACTATTCCTGCTCGGCTGGATCGCTGGGCAGAGAGGCTTGGTGTTTCTTATAATAAGCTCACGGTCAAGACGATGTACTCCCGATGGGGAAGCTGCAGTATCGATAAAAACATAAGCATCAATTGCCTTCTTATATTAGCTCCCGACATCGTTATCGATTACATTCTTGTCCACGAACTTTCACACTTGAAGTTTATGGATCATTCTAAGGCTTTTTATGCTTTTGTGGATTCAAATTTTCCATATCGAAAGGAAAGCCAACGCTGGCTTAAAGAAGACGGCGCTCTCTTGATAGGGAGAGCTAAAAGAGGAATCATAACAAAAAATGACCGAATCGTTTGATTCGGTCATTTATATTATTTCGAAGGTGCAGGCTGATACGTTACCGTCGGACCGTGAATTACAGGAATATCCGGACCGCCTTCGGGATCATTCCGGAAGGTGAGTCTATCCATGCAGAGCCTGCGTTTACGGAATGAGTCTACCGCATCGTGACAATGATAGAGAACAAAGAGCTCGCTTTCATCGGGCGAAGGAACTATCCAAGTACATCCAACACCCGTTAGGCTTGAAGTTGCGTCAAGCAGAGGATTTGTATTCTTAGGTTTTTCAAAGCCGCTCATGGGCTTATCCGAAACAATATAACCTTCTGAATACGATGTTTTGTAGTGGCTTCCGGCATAGAATACGTAGTAGTATCCCTCGCGGTAGAGAACGTTCGGACGCTCGCAAACAGGAGTAGAAACACCGTTTTCTTTTTTCATTTCCCATGCTTGATTGGGTTCTGTTAGCTTGACAGGCTCCTTGTCTTTTAATATGATCTTGCCGTTTTCAACAGAAACGTTGATGGCATATAGTACATTACCGACGCCGGGATCAGTGCGGTAAAAATAGAGAATATCTTTTCCGCTTACCGGGTCATTGAATAGGAAAGACCCTGCCGGGCTGTTTTTTGACAGTAGAATATGTTCTTCCATCGTGCCCTTCTGCTCATACGGGCCGAGGACGTTATCAGACGTTGCGTAAAATACGGAAAGTCCGGATGATTCGGTTCGATGGGAAGTGTAAAGCATATAGAACTTTCCGCCGCGTTCGTATATACCTGCACCGCCGAAATATTTAGTTCCGTAAAGACCTGCGGACTGAGCAACTGAACCTGCATCCTTCCAATTAATGAGATCCTTGCTTGTTCTGCAAACAAAACTTCCGGTTGTGAACATATAATAGGTGCCTTCGTGGAAAAGAACGGTCGGGTCAGCTATTACGATGCTTTCCAGCAGTGGATTCTTATATCTTGCATTCTCAGATGGCGCTGTTGATCGCTCGAATAGCGGCTCGGATATTGAAGATTTTGTGCTTCCGTTAAAGCAGATGCCAAGCTTGGATTTAGGCGGTCTCTTGCACGTGACGTCAATAATAGGAGCTGATTCGATAACGTCGGTTCCGAAGTGGACAGAAATACTGTTCGATAGGTTGCGCAGCCTGACATAATACTCGGTCTTTGTCTGAAAAGGGTATTTTGCATAACCGAGCAGAGTTTGTTCGTCGCCCTCAACGGTAAAAAGATTAAAGTGTTTGTTCAAAGGGTCTATACGAAGCATTTTAAAGCTTTTGATGATTCCGTCTTCATCCTCTATAATGTCAAGATATATAGATAGTATTGCGCCCTTTGAATCAAATGAGAATTTGAAATCAAAAGTATTAGAGGCTTCGTATTTTTCTTTTGACAGGATTATCTTATCCTTATCGCCGTCGATGTTTTTGATCATTCCGTTTTCAAGCATAATACTATCATCTGCCTCAAAAAAAGTAAATTGTGATGAGTTTTCTGAATTATCTGTTGTGACACTGTCACTCGGGGTTTCAGTGGTCTGAGCGGTATCTCCCGAGCATGAAACAAGCGCAAAAAATGCGAGAAACGCGGCTAAGGATTTTAATAAATATTTTTTCATCAGTCGTTTGCCTTGAGAGCTTCGATGCTCTTATTAATATTATTGATGAATACGCTGCTCGGGCGCTGGTAAGAAGAATAAAGCTTAGACAGACCGGTGGGGTTATTATTGCGAAGAAGATTGGTTATACTTTCTTGAAAACCGGAGATCTTGTAGAGATGTCCTACGTCATAAATACGGTTGTCAAAAATTATATCGAGCATTTCCTTACTTTCGCTGTCTCTTATGTACGTGCCGTTAAGGGTCTTGTCATAATAAGCGGGTGTAAGTATCTGTTCGGAATGATAACCGAGAAGTTCAATGATCGCTCCGACTGTATCGATGTCATTACAAACAGCCGGAACACATATGAATGCACTGTGCCAGGGAGCGATAGGAGAGTACCATTCCTGATCCTCGGTGAATCTGGGTTGAGGAACGATACCGTAATCGGTTTCCATATTACGGAATCTGTGGCATTCGTTAAACATTGTCATCATAAAGATAGATTGATTTTGAATAAACATATCAAACCAGTTTACGCCGCCGGACATATGCTGGAAGTTTATTGCGTATTTAGAGTTTCCGAAGTTAACAAATTTATTTACTATGCTGTCGTTGCGCTCGTTATACATCGTCAGCTCGATAAGGCCGTCGTCGTTAACCTTTGCTATTTTTCCTCCGCCTGCCTTAATTGTCGCAAGGAGCTCGTCATCCCAAATGATGGCACCGTAACGGTCACGGCTGTCCATAACGTCATCACCGTTGAGGTCTTCGCTGACGAGGGAAGAGATTCGGATAAGCTCGTCGAGAGTCCACTTTCCTTCGTTTGCAAGAGTATAAAGATTAGTGCCGTCGCTAACTTTCTCTTTAAATAGCTCTTTGTTGAAGAGAACACAGAAGGTAAAATCGTCGATGGCGGTAGAAAGAGCGCCTGTGGTGAAGAACATCGAATTGGCAATACTTAGGTCGCGCATTGCAGTTTGATCCCACCAGGAGTGCGTAAGATCGACATTAGGAAGCTCCTTCATATCATAAAGGATCCCCTCGATCGCAAGGGCAGAGCAAGAGTAACCCGAGAGAATGCAAAGCTGGAATTCGTTATCGCCTGCGGTATCCGAACGGCGCATCATCGACTCGGCAGTTGAAGCGGAGCCAAATGAATTGACCGCGGAAAACAGAACACCGTATTTTTCTGCCATCAGAGCGTTTTTCTCGAAGATGGCTTCATCCATAACGGAACCGCTTTCTGCTACGGTAAAATCGTCGGGTGTGTGTTTGGAGTTGCCGGATAGATGTACGTTTAGCTCATAATCATCAAGAAAAATATCGTTTTTCAGCGTATCATATACACCGGATTCTGCAGGTTCTGTAACGGGATCAGTTACGTTCTGCGGATCATCGGTAACGGAAGGATCGGTCGTGTTGCCTCCGCCCGTTCCGCAAGAGATCGCACACAGCAACATAAAAACTGCAAGCAAGAGAGCTGAGATTCGTTTAAGCATGATATGCCTCCTATTGACTTTATATTTCGATTATATCCGTATATGGCAAAAATGTAAAGAGTCAAATCTTGATATTTGTATACAAAATTGTATATTTCCATTTACAATCGTGTAATTATGTGATATTATTCCATTAAGCGAGGTGATATCGTGCGAGTTAAGAATGAAGGTAATCAGAAGATCGCGTTTCTTGCTAAGAATCCCGAGATGTCGACTAACGGTTTATACGTTGTTATGGGCGGCACTACATACCCAAATCCACAGTATTGTATTTTCAGAACAGAACGCTCAGGCATCTTTTGGGGCGGCATATATGTTTTGGAGTACATTAGACGTGGAAAAGGTTTTATCGAGACAGATGGTGAAGTGAGATCAGTTGAGGCCGGGGATCTTGTTTTTATGCACGCAAAAAGGAATATTACCTATTATTCGGATCCTCTGGATCCCTACGAAAAGGTTTGGGTGAACTTCACAGGACCGCTCAGTGAAGGTATTGTAGACGGTCTTGGTTTGGATAAAAATGTGTACATTGTAAAATATACAGGTGAAGCCCTAATTAAGGAAATTCACGGAGTATTCAGCGGCATTAATGAAAAGAACACCGAAGAATCGTATAACCGTATGGCTTCGATAGTATTAAAGCTTTTGCTTGCGGTCAATACACAATCCCATCAAAACGATCATAATAAAAAACAGCACACTGCGGCAGAACGCGTAAAGAACTATATTGACGGACTTTCTCTTCCCAACGTAAGTCTTGATGACATTTCCGTAGCTCTCGGTTTAAATAAGAATTATTTGATACATTCTTTTAAACAAATGTACGGAATTCCACCGAACAGATATTTGATCAACAGAAAAATTGAGATATCAAAAACGATGCTCACAGAAAAGCGTATGAGCATCTATGAAACATCATCAGCTTTACGTTACAGCAGCACACAACATTTTTCAAAAGCATTCAAGCAGATAACCGGTATGTCTCCCGGAGCTTATCAAAAACTTTTCGGATTAAAACCGAATTAATATGTAACCCCGAAGGGGATTACTGCATATCCTCGTATATGCTGAGCAGTCTGTTGTATTTTGCAGTGCGTTCGCCACGTGCGGGCGCACCGCTTTTTATCATATCGGCTGCTACTGCAACGGAAATATCTGAGATCGATGCATCTTCCGTTTCACCGCTGCGGTGGCTGACGATCACCTTGTACCCAGCTTTTTTTGCTGTTTCAATGCATTCAAGTGTCTCGCTGAGGGTTCCTATCTGGTTAGGTTTGATCAAAATAGCATTCGCGGCGTTAATATCGATGCCGTTTTCGAGACGACTTCTATTAGTTACGAAAAGATCATCGCCGACTATGATAGTGTCAGTTTTATCCGTAAAAGCTTTCCAGCTGTTCCAGTCTTCTTCGGCAAATGGGTCTTCTATCGACTTTATCGGGTATTTATTAATAAGCTCAAGATAGTATTCAGCAAGTTCATCGGCAGAATATTGTTTTTTCGCCTTAGGCATAAGATATCCGCCGTCATTAGCTTCGTTATAGAATTCGGTAGATGCAACGTCAAGTCCTATACTGAAATCATCCCCCGGAATAAATCCGCTTTTCTCTATTGCTTTTATCAGCATCTCGATAGCTTCCTCGTTTGATTGCAATCTCGGGGCAAAACCGCCTTCATCGCCGAGTGCGGTGGAGTGTCCGCCTTCTGAAAGCAAAGCCTTGAGGCAACTATATACTTTAACAGAACGCTCAAGCATGCGAGAAAATTCGTCTTTCTTAGGAATTATCATAAATTCCTGAATGTCAAGTCCGTTGTCAGAGTGTTTTCCTCCGTTTATTACATTGAGCATTGGAACCGGCATCTCGTTTGCACCGCATCCGCCAATATATCGGTAGAAGGGAAGACCGCAGACCTTTGATCCGCATTTTGCTGCAGCAAGAGATACTGCAAGTATGGCATTAGCGCCGTAACGCGATTTGTTTTCCGTTCCGTCGCTTTCGCAAAGAAGACGGTCTATTTCCTTTTGATTTGTCACGTTTCTGAATGAGAGTCGGTCACGAATCTCGGTATTGATATAATTTACCGCTTTCTCAACACCTTTTCCGTTGTATTGCTCAGAGTTGCCGTCTCTTAGTTCATGAGCTTCAAATTTTCCTGTTGAAGCACCGCTCGGAGCAATTGCAGTTCCGCAATGATTGCCACACCACACCTCGGCTTGTACAGTTGGGGTCCCTCGTGAATCGAGTACCTGCCTTGCTCTTATTCTTTCGATCTTATGAAACATAAAGTACACCTCCGTTTTTGATAATTATTTCCCAAAAACGGAGGTGTATTCTTGTTTTGCCAAATTATTTCATTTTAGTTATTGCATTTAGGAGAACCGCCGCTTCTCCGCGTGTCATAACGTCCGAATGATATATCTTGCCGCTTTCAAAGGACAAAAGACCGTATGCTGCCGCAGTTTTTATTGCTGATTCACACCAAACAGGGCAGGAATCTTGATCAATAAAGGTTTGAACTGCTTCATCTTCTGTTTTTATTACAGCCGTTGCCATGATTGCAGCTTCTGCTCTTGTTACGGGATCGTTTGGACGGAAAACCAGTACTCCGTTTTCTATACTTCCGTTGATTATTCCAAGCTCGGCGGCAGTAGAAACATACGCAGCATATTTTGCGGGAACTGTAGCAGCATCTGTGAATTTACTGTTTGTGGTTTCGGTTGGCTTAATGCCTGCAGCTTCCATGACATACGAGAGCATTTCGGCTCTGGTCACTTTACCGTTTGGTTCAAAGTAGTTTGTATTTCCTATTTTTGTTCCCTGCATCAATCCTTTTGAAACGATTGCAATCGCCGGATATTCGTACTTTGTCTCAGATACGTCGGAAAATACCGTTTTGCTCTTGTTTTTTAAGGTCTTAACGTTCACCTTTTCGATCGAACTGAAATTACCGTATTTATCGTATACAACGTAGCTGAAGCTATCGTTGCCGGTATGGTTTTTCTTGGGAGTGTATTTAAAGTCACCGAAATTCTCGGAGATCAGTTCTACCGAACCCTTCTTAGGCTGTTTAATTATCTTGAAATTAATTTCATCGTTTTCCGGATCTCTTGCGGAAAGTTTTGAATATAGAGGAACGTTTTTATACGTCTCAAAGGACGGTGCAGATTCGGGAATTGCGGCTACCGGCGCCGCATTAATTTCATCTAGAAAAACAATGTTGAAGCAGTGCTCGGCGGTACCGTATTTTTCGTTGATTGTGTAGCTGAATGAAGAGGCATCGATTTCTATCGAAGCTGAGCGGAAGCGAAGCATATCAAGCATATCCTCGCTTACCTTTGTACCTTCCTTAATTACGGTATTACCGATATAAAGATAACCGTCCTCTGCCGGCGGAACGTCGGTAAATGTCACACTTCCGATCTTTGAGAGACCGAGATTCTGTAAGAAATCTGCTTTGGTAAATATAACGTCACAATTATACAGTCCTGCTTTTACCGCTTGACTTGTTTCGGCCAACACGTCGATGGCGGGTGATAGGGCGGCATTAACGGTTACCGGAATAGCGGAAAATATCATTGCCGCTAAAAGTAGTAGCGCTGTTTTCTTTTTCATAATTATCTCCTGTGATGGAATTGTATTTCTATTTTCACCTAACGATCGGTTTTTATGCAGGCACACCGTCTATATTTTTGCATAAGATGTTGTTAGGCGATCAAAGGACCGCCAAAGGAGAAGTTATGCTGAAATTTTCTAATGATGATTATTCAACTCCCCGTGAAAGAATGAGTGTTCAGAGGGGAAGGAATTGGGAAAGCTCTGCAAGAAATGATATGAATTTATACCGTTGCGACGGAACAAGAAGATATGATAATGGATCAAAATGCGATACGATGATTCCTGCATCTTGCTCCGGAAATGCGGCACTTGCTTCCGTATATTCGCCTCATCAGGAGTATAAGGAGCTTTTTGACAGTATGAGTGCGCTTTGTAACGGTACTCTTTTTAAGGAGCTTTACAAGCCTCTGAAGGGAGGTATTTGCATTGGATAAAATGGGTGTTAAGGAGAGATTAAAAGCCGCAGATTTTGCACTTTGGGAGACTGTTCTTTATCTTGATGCATATCCCGAAGATAAGACAGCACTTGCAAATTTTTATAAGCTCAGGGAAGAGGCTGAAAGGCTTACTCTGGAATATGAGTCTAAATACGGTGCACTTACAGCTTTCGGAAATGAGGGCGACAGCTGGCAATGGACCAAGGGACCTTGGCCTTGGGAAAGTGAGGCAAATTAATGTTTCTTTATGAGAAAAAACTTCAATATCCGGTAAAGATCAAAAACCCTAATCCGGCGCTTGCAAAGTTCATTATCTCACAGATCGGAGGACCGGACGGAGAGCTGGGAGCGTCGCTGAGATATATGCAGCAACGATATTCTATGCCTTATAATGAAGTTATCGGAATCCTTACCGACGTAGCTGTTGAAGAACTCGGACATTTAGAAATGGTAAGTGCGATAATCTACCAGTTAACAAGAAATCTTTCAATTGAAGAAATTAAGAAATCGGGATTTGACACCTATTTTGTTGATCATACAACCGGCGTATATCCTCAGGCAGCGAGCGGCGTGCCTTATACAGCAGCGGCAATGCAGGTAAAGGGCGACGTATTGGCAGATATTCATGAGGACCTTGCAGCAGAGCAAAAAGCAAGAGTGACTTACGATAATATCCTAAGAATGGTCGATGACCCCGATGTACGCGACCCAATAAAATTCCTAAGGGCAAGGGAGATAGTGCATTTTCAACGCTTCGGCGATGCAATGCGCATAGCGCAGGATAGAATGGATTGTAAAAATTTTTACGCAGTAAATCCTTCTTTCGACAGACCTAACTGTAAATAGTATTTAACAGATATGTGGCAGCCAAGATTCAAGATCTTTGCTGCCACATAGTTTAATCTATATATGGATCAATAATAATCTTTAGGGAAAAGGATTGAAAAATATCTTTAAATGCTCTATAATTAAAAATAACAACTTTGGTTTGGAGGAACTTATGAAACGTAACATTTTTACACTTATCATCCTTGTGTTTGCGGTTGTTGCTTTAGTTTTGACGGCAGCTCCGTTTGTTATGGCTGAAGAATCCGTTTCCGGCATTACTGCCAGCGGAACCGTTGGAAGCGCTAACATCCTTAATTGGGTTCTCTATGAAGACGGTCAGCTCGTTATATCCGGTAACGGTGTAATGGAAACACAGAATTATTTTGATTATCCTTGGTATAATTACAAGGAACAGATTTTGGGCATTACAATATCCGAGGGGATTACTTCTATCGGCATGAATGCTATCTACGAATATGAAAATCTTCAATCTGTCAGCATTCCTGCAACTGTTAATACAATAGAAGATTACGCAATAGAGGGGTGCGTCTCGCTTTCTGAGATCAAGGTAAGCGAAAAAAGCTCATATTTCGTTGTAGTTGACGGTGCTCTTTTAAGCGCAGATAAGAGTACGCTTTACTGCTATGCTATCGGCAGAACAAATGAGTCTTTTACTTTTCCGAACGAAGTGCAGCAAGTAAACTCCAATGCATTCAGAAATTGCACATCACTGAAATCAGTAGTGCTAAATGACTTGGTTTGGCGAATAGATTACGGTGCTTTTTCGGGTTGTACTTCTTTGAAAGAGATCACGCTCACTAAGAACGTTTCTGCTGTTTACGGCAGTTCTTTTGAAGGTTGTACGTCATTGGAATCAATAAAGGTCGATAAGGAAAATACAGTGTATTGCGACATCGACGGAGTTCTTTTTGAATATGACGGTAAAACTCTGTTGCTTTATCCTTGTGCCAGAACTTCTGCTGAATACACGGTTCCCGAAACCGTTGAAACAATTGCGGACTCCGCATTTATATATTGTTCCAATTTGAAAAAGGTAACGCTCTCCGAAGGTGTTACTGAAATAGGCTATTCTGCGTTTTCCGGTTGCGATGCCATCACTGAGGTGGTTTTGCCTCAATCATTGTTGAGGATCCAAGCTCAAGCTTTCTCAGGTTGTACTAAACTCACGAACGTTAAACTGCCGGCAAATCTTACAACCTTGAATAACAGCGCGTTTAAAAACTGTTCAAGCATTGCCGAGATAACCTTACCATCTTCGCTGAAAAGCTTCGGTACCGGTGTGTTCAACGGTTGCACGTCTTTGAAAAAGGTATCCATTCCTGAGCAGATAACCTTCATTCCCAATGCAACGTTTTCGGGTTGCTCCTCGCTTTCCGAGGTCGTTCTCTCTGAAAATGTAAGCAAGGTAGATAGTCTTGCATTTAGAAACTGCTCTTCTCTTGTAAAAGCATATTTTTATTCCGAAACTACCGTTATCTCCTCCAGCGCTTTTAACGGTTGCGCAGCTCTGACTATCGTTGGCTATACGAATTCCAGTGCAGAAACGTTTGCAAATACCTATAATTTCAAGTTTGAAAGATTAAGAAAGAGAATCGATTACGGAACATTTGGCTCAGCTGATTCGCCTTTAAGTTGGACATATTACGATGATAACGAATTAGTTATTGAAGGCTTCGGCGCAATGAGCGGATGGAAGGATTCAAAATCCGTTCCGTGGTCAAAATACAGCTCCGAGATCACTTCAGTTGTGATTGATGAAGGTGTAACTAATATAATATCGTATTCCTTTAATAATTTTGTTAAAGTTCAAAAGATACATATTCCTGCTACCGTTATTGAGATTCAATCAAATGCTTTTGCCGGTTCCGTGTCTTTGAAAAGCTTTGATCTTGCTTCTGAATCAAAGAGCTTTGCCGTTGTTGGCGGTGTTCTCTTCAATTACGACAAAACCACCTTGATCTGCTATCCTTCCGGCAAGGTTGAATCTTCTTATTACGTACCGGAAACGGTTACCAATATTTTCGGTTATGCATTTTCCGGTTCAAAGAATTTGACCGCCATTACTATTTCTGCTAATGTTGAGATAATAGGATCCTTTGCGTTCTCATCCTGTAATTCGCTTACTGATATTTCTGTTGATGATAAAAACGTCATTTTCAGTGAATTAGACGGTGTTCTTTTCTCCGACGGGGGTACCGTTCTTGTTTACTATCCCTTAGGTAAAACAATAACTTCTTATCAAGTACCTAACGGCGTAACAAATATTGCGGCAGATGCTTTTAACGGTTGTAATAACTTGTCTATAATATCTCTTCCGGATTCCTTAATTAATATTTCCGACAGAGCTTTTTATAACAACCGCGCTTTAGAGCAGATCAATATACCGGATACTGTTTCGTATATAGGTAAATACGCATTTTATAATTGCAACAGTTTAAAAACTGTAAATATCCCCGCAAAGATCACTGCCATTTTAACCAGTACATTCAGATTCTGCTCCTCGCTCGAAGAGATTGTAATTCCTTCAAGTGTTACTGAGATTTCTAACTATGCATTCTTTAACTGCTCAAATCTCAGAAAGATAACCGTTATATCTGCCGACACTCAGCTTGCATTCAACTCTCTTACGGGATGTTCTGCCGATCTTGTTATTGTTGCTCCTGCCGGATCAATAGCAGAGTCTTTTGCTTATGAGAATGGTTTTGCGTTTGAAAGATTAAAGGTTAAAGTCGATTCAGGTACAATTGATGCACTCAGCTGGACTTTATATGATAATAACGAACTTGTAATCGAAGGTAAGGCTGTAATTCCGGATTTTGAAAAGGCATCTTCCGCGCCTTGGACCAAGTATTCAGATATGATCACAATACTTGATATAAATGACGGTGTTACCGGTATTGGTGCCAACTCCTTCTCCGGATGTGCTATGTTAAAAGAAGTTTATATTCCCGCAAGCGTTACGTCCGTTTCTTCAAAAGCTTTTGCTGGTTGCTCGAACCTTGCTTATTTTAAGGTAGTAGCCGCAAATATGTCTTACGTTTCGGACAGCGGCGTGCTTCTTACATCCGATAAGACGACACTTGTTGCGTACCCCGCCGGAATGGCTGATTTTGAATATCAGATACCTGCTTCGGTAACCACGATAAGCAGTTATGCATTCAGCGGTTGTAAGCATCTAAAGAATGTTGTAATTCACGAAAACGTATCAAACATCGGAGATCTCTCTTTCAGTGAATGCACTTCGCTTGTGAACGTAACGGTAGTAGGCGCTGATATGGATTTTGGCAGCGACGTATTCAAAAACTGCAACGAAGATCTCGTATTGTCAGCGAAGGCACATTCTACAGCGATAAAACACGCGAAGGATAATGGAATTGATTGTCTTGTTATCATAGATATGGGAACCTTTGGTTATGAGACCTCTCCTATGTACTGGACACTTTATGAGGATGGCCTTCTTGAGATAGAAGGATGTTCCGATATTTATTTTGACGGAAAGGAAACCCCTGCCGAAGCTCCATGGGCAAAATACGCTGATCAAATTTTTAAGGTTGCATTGGGTGATAAGGTCATCGGTATCGGAATAAATGCATTTACCGGTCTGACAAATATCGAGGATTTTAATATTCCATCCGGTGTAATGTGGGTAGAAGGGTCTGCATTTAATGGATGCGACAATTTGATTGCTTTTTCCGTTGACGCTTTGAACGCCCATTTAGTAGCTGAAAACGGAGTTTTATTTAACATATATAAGGATCTGCTTATTTGCTATCCTGCCGCTAAAGCTGACAGCTCTTATACAATCCCCGAGAGTGTAATCAATATTAGCAAATACGCTTTCAATAATTGTGATTCATTATCTGAGGCAACATTGCCGAAATCAATTAATTATATTCCGAACGGCGCATTCCATAATTGTGTTAATCTTAAAAAGATTGTTATTTATTCGCAGACCGTAATTCTGGAAGAAGGGGCTTTCGATAATGTTTCTGACGCATTTAAGATTTACGGATATCCTAATCCGGTAGCTGACTTTGCAATTAAATCCGGCTTTGAATTTGTTCCGTTACAGGTTAAGTTCAGAAGTGCATCCTTGTCTCTTTACAATGATCTGGCAATCAACTTCAAAGTTGCTGAATCCTCTGTTCTTGTTCCCGGATATTACGATCCTTACGTTGTTTGCAAGGTGAACGGTGTTGTTACTAAGATAATCGATTTTAATACCGAATTCGCTAATGATGATATTGTCTATACGTTTACATTCCGTCATATTGCTCCGGATAGACTCGGTGAAACCGTTGTGGCAACTCTGTACGGCTACTATAATGATGAAGTGTACGAATTGGGTAAGATCGAATACAGTGTTGCAAAATATTGCTACAATATGCTTTCAAAGGATTCGGCCTCAGACAATTTAAAAACTCTTCTTGTTGATCTTCTGAATTACGGTGCTGCGGCGCAGATGTATAGCGGTCGTAATTCAAACGATCTTGTTAACGCGGCACTTAGCGATGAGCAAAGGGCTTTCGGTACTTCCGATATGAGAGCGCTTTCGTCTGTTACCTCTTCAAAGCCTCAAGGTGCTGATGCATCATGGAAGAGTGCAAGTCTTGCTCTTAAACATAATATTGCCGTTGAATTCAAGTTCGTAATAAATTCCGAGATAGATATCAATAATCTTACTGCAGTTATCACTGTAAACGGAAAAGAGACTCGAATCAGCGGCGAAAAGATACCTTATATTGGTGACCGCTACGTTGTTTCATTTGGCTCATTCAGTGTGGCGCAGCTATCCGATGAGATAACAGCTGTTCTTGTTGATTCTGATGACAATATAGTAAGCAACATTATTACTTACAGTGTAGAATCATATGCCGCAAGTAAGCAAAATGATCCCGACGGTCTTGGTGATCTTGTTAAAGCTATGATGAAATACGGCGATTCAGCAAAGAGATATATCTCTAAGAATTAATATTTTCATTTAATAAATTCACTATAAAGAATCTGCCCCGCACCGATTCGATCGGTGCGGGGCAGTCGTTATAATTAATACTTAAAATATCTTTCCGGGGTTTAGAAGATTTTTGGGGTCGAATACCTTTTTTATGCCACGCATCAGCTCGATGGAGACGGGGTCAAGTGATCTGTGGAGATATTCCTTCTTTGCGTATCCGATACCGTGCTCGCCGGAGACCTCGCCGTTAAGCTCTTTAGCCTTTGCGTACATATGGTCCATAGCGGCGCCGAGTTTTTCTTTCCATTGCTCTTCTGTCAGATCGTCTTTAAGAACGTAGATATGAAGATTGCCGTCGCCAGCGTGTCCGAAGCATTTAATTCGAGCACCAACTTTATCCTGAAGCTTATGGGAGAATTCTACCATCTCGCTAACGTTACTTCTTGGAACAACAACGTCGACCTCATCCATATCTGTCGTAGAGTTCTTTATCGCTTCAAGGAATGCTCCTCGCGCTTTCCAAATAGTTTCATCGCGCTCTGCTGTGTCGCTGATAAAGATATCCTTTGCGCCGCGCTCAAGGCAGATCTGAGCGGCACCGTCGTAATATCCCTCGATCTCCTGAGTGCTCTGTCCGTCAAACTTTAAAAGGAGATATGCGTCAGCTGAGCTGTCCGGGAATTTGCTTCCGAGGTAGCTCTCGGCATCAGAAATAACTTCCTTCTGCATAAACTCTATGGCCGTGGGAATGCACTTCGCTTTAATGATCGCTGGAACTGTTTTGATCGCAGTTGATATATCCGGGAAGGGAATAAGAAGGCTTATAGTCTTCTTAGGGAGGGGAAGAAGCTTCAGGGTAGCCTTTGTAATGATTCCAAGGGTTCCTTCACTGCCTATCATTAGGTCTTTTAGATCGTATCCTGAGCTGTTTTTAACTATCTTGCCTCCGAATGTGACTATACGGCCGTCGGGAAGCACGACCTCGAGCTCGCGTACGTAATCGCGCGTAACTCCGTATTTAACCGCTCTCATACCTCCGGCGTTGGTGCTGATGTTTCCGCCGATCGTCGCTGTTTTTTCACCGGGATCAGGCGGATAAAAGAGATCGTGCTCTTCAACGTATTTACCGATCTCCATCAGTAGCACGCCGGGCTCAACGGTGAGGGTGAGATTTTCTTCGTCAAGCTCAAGGAAATGATTCATAAGAGTTGTATCGATGATTATACCGTTGCAAACAGGAACGCAAGCGCCGACAAGTCCGGTTCCGCTTCCGCGCGCAGTGATCGGAATATCGTGCTCGTAAGCGTATTTGCACACAGCGCTGATCTCCTCGGCGGAAATAGCTTTAACTACCGCATCAGGTCTGCTATAGGTACCTCCAAGCTCGTCATGGCTGTATTCTTCAATTATATCATCACCAAAAAAGACTCTCGAGTCGTCTTTAATGATATCGAATATATCTGAACAGTATTTTTCGTTAAACATCATTTACCCTCCTTTATCTTCGCGATAAGCTGAGGCAGAATCTCATATATATCACCGACGATACCGTAATTTGCAACCTTAAATATAGGTGCATTCTCATCCTTGTTGATCGCAAAAATATAATCAGAATTGTTCATTCCCGCAGTAAATTGAACAGCACCAGAAATTCCGCAGCAGATAATGAGCTTGGGTCTGACAGTTCTGCCGGAAAGTCCTATCTGATGCTTTGCGTCCATCCATCCGGCTTCAACAAGAGGACGTGTGCAGGCAAGTTCGGCGCCAATAAGGTCCGCAAGCTCTTTAGCAAGAGCAATGTCATCCTTGGATTTTAATCCGCGGCCGACTGCCACTATAACGTCTGCGCTTTCGATGGTCTTGAGCTTCTGCTTGGGAGAAACTTCGATTATCTTTGTTGTGGTGTTAAGATCAATTCCGTCAACGGAGCAGTTAACGATCTTACCTTGAGGTTCTTTGGAGCGCTCCGGCGCTGTCATTACCTTATAACGAACAGTTGCAAGCTGCGGACGGTTGTTCGGACATATGATCTGCGCCATTATGTTTCCGCCGAATGCAGGACGGATCTGAATAAGATCCGTGTTTTCAGCCATATCAAGTATAGTACAGTCAGCGGTGAGTCCCGTTTTGAAGCGAGCGGCGATCCTGGGGGCAAGCTCACGTCCTGTGGTCGTTGCACCGACGAGTATAGCACATGGTTTATTTGTCTTGATGTAGCTTTCGAAAACAGCGGTATAAAGCTCAGGTATATAGCGTTTTAGTGTAGGATCGTCGTAAACGTATACCTCGTCGCATCCGTAATGGAGAAGCTCGCCGGCACTCGCGGTGATGCCGCTTCCGATAAATACGGCACATACCTTGTGGCCTATTTTATTTGCAAGCTCTCTTGCTTTGCCGAGGAGCTCCAGTGTAACGGGATGTATTTTTCCGTCCTCGTGGTCAACGTAAACAACTACGCCGTTCCATTCCGATTTGTTTATTTCGGGTCTTTTCTCGTCCTCAACATATGTAGCGGCGCCGGCGGGTCCTTTTTTGACGCAAATACGGCACATTTTGCACGCTGCGGAAACATCAACCTTTCCGTCTTTTTCATAAAGCGCGCCAAAGGGGCAAAGCTTCAGAAAAGCGGGAACGTCGGTAATTTTAGAAGTATCGATTATAAGTTTCGGCATATCCGTTCACCCCTCATATAAATTTAAGCTCTTTTAGCTTATTAGCGATCTTATCGTTCAGTTCTTCTGCATTACCCTCCCACAGTTCGCGGTCATCGTTGACGCTCGGCGGGAATATGCGCTGCACCTGGGTAGGTGAGCCGTTGAGACCGTATCCCTCGGGAGAATTGTCTTTAAGATCCTTGAGAGTGACGTACCTTACCTCGCGGTCTTTTGTGGCCTGCTTTTTCAGATAGGAAGGGAGTCTGGGAATGTAGATGTCTTTTTCAACACTAATAAGGCAGGGGAAAGTAAGCACAAGCTTTTCGCTTGCTTCCGGAAGTTCTCGTGATACGGTTATAGTATTATCGGTTATTTCGTGAACAGCGGTGACGTTCGTAACGGAAGGGAGGTTAAGCCATTCCGAAATCTCGGGACCTACCTGAGCTGTATCTCCGTCTGTGCTTTGTTTTCCGCAGATGATCAGATCGTACTCACCTATAAGATCAATTCCGCCGGATATGGCTTTGCTTGTGGCAAGTACGTCTGCACCGGCAAAGCCGCGGTCGGTAAGAAGCATTCCGGCGTCGGTGCCGAGAGAATACGACTCGCGGATCACCGCCTCAGCCTGAGGGGGACCCATGGTTATTACCGTCACCTTTCCGCCGTTTTGTTCTTTTATTCGGAGCGCAGTCTCGATAGCGTATAGGTCGTACGGGTTCATTTTTGAGTCAACGCCGTTTCTTTTCAGAACGCCGGTAACGGGATCGACTTCAACTTTGTTGGTATCCGGGACCTGCTTGATACAAACGATTATGTTCATAAACGATTCCTTTCGCTATTATGTATTTTCCATATAATAATACCATATATAATATCAAAATTCAATCAATTTCACCATTTTCGTCAATTGTGTCATTATGCAAAGTATATTTTGTAATGTTTACATAAAATCGTTAAATCAATATCAATCTTGGGGCAAAATATTGACTTTTTCTGTTAGAATTGTTAGAATTTAATTAAATTCAGAAAGGTGGTATTGTTATGGCTGATTATCCTACCCCTCATATAAATGCAAGCCCTTCAGACTTTGCACCGGTAGTACTTATGCCGGGAGATCCTCTGCGTTCAAAATTCATTGCTGAAAATTTTCTTGAAAATGTCCGCCTTGTAAACAACGTGCGCGGTATTCAAGGATATACGGGAACTTGGAAGGGAGAACCCGTTTCTGTAATGGCAAGCGGTATGGGTATTCCCTCTATCGGCATATACAGTTGGGAGCTTTATAATATTTTCGGTGTTGAGGCGATTTTCCGCGTAGGTTCTGCGGGCTCTCTTCAGCAAAACATAAAAGTTCGTGACATCGTTCTTGCTCAGGGCGCCTCAACAAACAGCGCATACGGTTCACAGTTCCGTATTCCCGGAACTTATGCTCCGATAGGTGATTTTGATCTCCTTTGCAAGGCTAAGGAAGAAGCTGTCAAACTCGGTGCAAACGTACATGTAGGGAATGTGCTATCCAGCGACACATTTTATTCCGATGACACCGAAGCTTCCTCCAGATTTGCTGCAATGAACGTTCTTTGTGTTGAAATGGAATGCGCTGCGCTTTATATGAACGCAGCCAAAGCTAAAAAACGCGCTCTCGGTATACTTACGATTTCCGACGAGATACTTACCGGTATTGCCACCACGGCTGAGGAGCGCCAGACATCATTTACGCAGATGATGGAAGTTGCTTTGAATACTGCCATCAGAATATAACCATAAACAGCCACCGCTCGCGGTGGTTGTTTATTTTTACTAAAACTATACCCATAAAATTGTTGATATATCTTTTAAATATCAATTGAAAATCTTTGTCGAAAATGTTAATATATTGTTATCTATTTATGAACGGGGTGTTATTATGAAGATTTTTGAAGATGCAATTCGAGAAAATTGTAAAGTGCTTCCCGGAGATGTATTGAAGATCGATCACTTTCTCAATCATCAGATCGATGTTTCTTTGATTGATAAGGGCGGAAAAGAATTTTACCGTCTTTTTGGAGAAAAGGGAATTAATAAGATCCTCACGGTCGAATCTTCGGGTATTGGTATTGCGTGCATAACTGCTTTGAATTTCGGTTGCCCTGTTCTTTATGCTAAAAAAATATTCGGAAAAAACAGCGACGATAAACTGTATTCCGCCTCTTGTTTTTCCTACACAAAAGGTGTGGAATACAATATATCCGTTTCTGCCAGCTACCTTGGTAAGGAAGATAAAGTACTTATCATTGATGATTTTCTTGCAGGTGGCAATGCTCTTAAAGCGCTTATTTCACTTTGCCGTCAAGCAGGGGCTGAGGTCGTTGGTTGCGGCACGGTCGTTGAAAAGGCTTATCAGGGCGGTGGCGACGCAGTCCGCGCAATGGGTATCCCAGTTCATTCTCTTGCCAAGATCGCGTCAATGTCTGCCGATCACGGCATAGAGTTCTGCTGAGTATTTGATAAAGGTCAAACCTTTTGAAAATAAATTTTTTTGGAGGAATTTTGCAATGAAAAGAGTACTTTCCCTTATTCTCGCAGTGCTGATGATCGCATCCTTCAGCACTATCTTCGCATCTTGCGGAAGCTCCAACTCTGACTTTAAGGTTGGATTTATTTTCCTGCATGATGAGAACTCTACTTACGATCTTAACTTCATCAACGCTGTTAAGACCGCACAGAAGAACCTTGGTCTTTCCGATGATCAGGTAATCATCAAGGTTAACATCCCCGAGGGCCAGGAGTGCTATGATGCTGCTGCTGACCTTGTTGACCAGGGCTGCTCCCTTGTATTCGCAGACAGCTTCGGTCACGAGCCTTATATGATCCAGGCTGCTAAGACCTTCCCCAACGTTCAGTTCTGCCATGCTACCGGCACCAGAGCTCATACCGAGGGACTTTCCAACTATCATAATGCATTTGCTTCTATCTACCAGGGCAGATACCTTGCAGGTATCGCAGCAGGTATGAAGCTCAATGAGATGATCGCCGCAGGAAAGTTCAAGGCTGATGAGGCTAAGATCGGTTACGTTGGTGCATACACCTACGCTGAGGTTATCTCCGGTTACACCTCCTTCTTCCTTGGCGCAAGAAGCGTTTGCCCCACCGCTACTATGGACGTTTCCTTTACCGGAAGCTGGTACGATGAGGCTGCAGAGAAGGAAGCTGCTAACAACCTTATCTCTTCAGGCTGCAAGCTCATTTCTCAGCATGCTGACTCTATGGGCGCTCCTACCGCATGTGAGGCTGCAGGCGTTCCCAACGTTTCTTATAACGGAAGCACAGTTGCTGCAGGTCCTAATACCTTCATTATCTCTTCCGCTATCAACTGGGCTCCCTATATGGAGTTCATCATCACATCCGTAAAGAACGGCACTGAGATCCCTGCTGACTGGTGCAAGGGTCTTGACGCAGGCTCCGTTGTTCTCAGCGACATTAACGAAAAGGTTGCTGCTGCCGGAACCAAAGAAGCTATCGAAACAGCTAAGACCGCTCTTATTAACGGCACCCTCCACGTATTTGATATTAACACCTTTACCGTTAACGGAGCTAAGCTCACCGATGCACATCTTGCGGATGTAGACACCGATGATGCATATACTCCCGACACTAAGGTTGTTTATGATGGATATTTCCACGAATCAGAGAAGCGTTCAGCTCCTTATTTCGATCTCAAGATCGACGGAATTAAGCTCCTTAACGAGAAGTATTAATCTTTCTGCGGACCTGTCGGTAAACGGCAGGTCCGCTGCCCCATTTTCTTCTACAGAATTCACGTTATCGAAAAGTTTACATTTCTGCGGAGGTGCGTATGAATAAAACGGCTATTGAGCTGAAGGGAGTAACAAAGACTTTCGGAAGTCTTGTTGCCAATCACAACGTTGACCTTTCCGTTTTGCGCGGAGAGATACTTGCCATCTTAGGCGAGAACGGAAGCGGTAAAACAACTCTGATGAATATGATCTCCGGCATTTATTTTCCCGATGAAGGTCATATTTTTATTAACGGAGAAGAGGTCGTTATCCGCACCCCGAAGGACGCATTTGACCACGGTATCGGCATGATACATCAGCACTTTAAATTGGTTGACGTTTTCACAACAGTTGAAAATATCATTCTCGGTCTTGATAACGGAAATCGATATGACCTTTCCGAGGCCAAGAAAGATATCGTTGCCATATCCGAAAAATATGGGTTTTTAATAGACCCGGATAAGAAGGTCTATGAAATGTCTGTTTCCGAGAAGCAGACGGTTGAGATAGTAAAGGTTCTTTACCGAGGAGCAGATATTCTGATTCTTGATGAGCCTACTGCGGTTCTCACTCCTCAGGAAACTGAAAAGCTATTTGCCGTTTTGCGCCGTATGCGCGAAGACGGCAAGTCCATTATAATAATCACACATAAAATGCATGAGGTGCTTTCGATCTCGGACCGAGTTGCCGTGTTGAGAAAGGGTGAGCATATTGCTACTGTCAACACCTCTGAAACCGACGAATCAGCACTTACAGAACTGATGGTCGGTAAAAAAATAAAGTTGAATATTGACCGCTCCGAGCCTCTTAACTCTTGTGTAAGGCTCAGCGTTGAAAATATATCTTGCAAGGACCGCGAAGGTGTTACTATACTTGATAACGTCAGTTTTGATGTTAAGGCGGGTGAGATACTTGGTATTGCCGGAATATCCGGCAGCGGACAGCGCGAGCTGCTTGAATCTATTGCCGGTCTTCAGCGTATTGATAACGGAGCAATAAATTACCTTAATCCCAAGACCGGTGAGACGTCGAATTTGCGCGACCACACACCTCTTGAGATACGCGAGATGGGCGTACGCCTTTCCTTTGTGCCCGAGGACAGACTCGGCATGGGGCTTGTCGGCAGCATGAGCATTACCGATAATATGATGCTCAGAAGCTACAGAAAGGGTAAATCTGCTTTTATTGACCGCAAAAAACCTCACGACCTTGCCGATAAGATAATTTCTGAACTGGAGGTTGCAACTCCGAGCTCTGAAACACCGGTACGCCGACTGTCTGGCGGTAACGTACAGAAGGTCCTTGTCGGACGCGAGATATCTTCATCGCCCGCGCTCCTTATGGCAGCTTATCCCGTAAGAGGACTTGATATAAACTCCTCCTACGTAATTTATAATCTTCTGAACAAGCAGAAGGAAAAGGGAGTAGCCGTAATATTTGTCGGCGAAGATCTTGACGTGCTTGTTGAGCTTTGCGATAGAATTATGGTTATCAGCTCCGGTCATGTTTCCGGAATCGTAGAGGGTAGAAAAACCACAAAAGAAGAACTTGGTCTTCTTATGACAAAAGCAAAATCCAACTAACGGGAGGTAGTGCAGATGAATAACGTAAAGATGGAAAAAACGCATGAACCCTTCGTTCGTATGGTAAAGCGCGACGGTATGTCAAGAAAAATGTCTTGGATCATTCGTGCTGTTGCAATTATCGCCGCTTTGCTTTTCTGTTCACTTGTGACAGTTGTCCTTACGGGTCAGAATCCTATAAAGATCTACTCGACTATGATATCCGGTGCCATCGGTACACCGCGTAGAGTTTGGCTTCTTTTGCAGAATATTGCAATGCTTCTCTGCATTTCGCTCGCCGTAACTCCTGCATTTAAGATGCGTTTCTGGAATATTGGTGCTGAGGGTCAGGTCCTTATCGGAGGACTTGCTACCGCGGCTTGTATGCTTCTCATAGGCGATAAGGTTCCTCAGCCGCTGCTCTTTTTGTTTATGTTCCTTGCTGCTATGGCCGCAGGCGCAATATGGGCGCTTATCCCGGCTCTTTGCAAAGCCAAGTGGGGAACTAACGAGACTTTGTTTACCTTGATGATGAATTACGTTGCAATGCAGATCATACGTTTCTTTATCGTAAAATGGGAGGTTCCTAAGGGTTCCGGAACTATAGGCATTATCAATCAAGATACGCAGACCGGTTGGTTTCCTGCGATAGGCGGTAATCTTTACCTTGTAAACATAATTATCGTATTTATACTTTGTTTTATCATGTACGTTTATCTTACGTACAGTAAGCAGGGATATGAGATCTCCGTTGTTGGAGAAAGTGAGAATACCGCACGTTACGTAGGTATCAGCGTAAAAAAGGTAATTATTAGAACAATGATACTTTCCGGTGCCGTTTGTGGTATTGCGGGTCTGCTTCTTGTTGGAGGTACCAACCATACTATTGCTACTACAACTGCTGACGGACGCGGATTTACAGCAATAATGGTTTCCTGGCTTGCTAAGTTCAACCCCATTTTTATGATCTTTACTTCTTTCCTTTTGGTATTTCTGGAAAGAGGTGCCGGTGAGATCGCTACGGTTTTCCGTCTTAACCAGGCTTTTGCCGATATTATTTCCGGTATAATTCTGTTTTTCATTATTGGAAGTGAGTTCTTTATTAATTATAAACTCATTTTCCGCAGCTCGCATAAGGAGGTAAAGTGATATGGTAGCTACTTTTATTCAGCGTGCTGTCATTCAGGGCATACCTCTGCTTTTCGGATCTACGGGAGAGATAATTACCGAAAAATCCGGTAATCTCAACCTTGGAATTCCCGGAATCATGTACGTTGGCGGTATAAGCGGCGTTATCGGATCGTTTCTTTACGAAAATGCTATGGGAATCGGAACTCCTCTTAATCCCTTTCTTGCTATTGCTATTCCGATGATCTGCTCGCTTATCGGATCTGCTCTTATGGGACTGATCTATTGTTTTCTGACTGTTACCCTTCGTGCTAATCAGAACGTGACAGGTCTTGCGCTTACCACTTTTGGTGTAGGCTTTGGCAACTTTTTCGGCGGTTCACTTGCAAAACTTACTAACAGCGAGGTAGCTTCTATAGCGCTAGTTAGAACAAGTGCTTTTTTCAGAAGCCCAATTCCGATAACCAAAGAAGTAAGCTGGTTTACAAGAATTTTCCTTTCATACGGTTTTCTTGCTTATCTTGCGGTGGTTATCGCTCTCATAACAGCTTTTGTATTTAAGAGAACACGTGTCGGGCTTCACCTCCGAGCAATCGGCGAAAATCCCGCGACTGCTGATGCTGCCGGAATCAACGTTAACGCTTATAAGTACTTTGCAACTTGCATCGGCAGCGCCATTGCAGGTTTGGGCGGCCTTTATTACGTAATGGATTATATCAGCGGTGTTTGGTCCAATGACGGTTTCGGTGACCGCGGCTGGCTTGCGATCGCTCTGGTAATTTTTGCAGTTTGGAAGCCTGATTTCGGTATTCTTGGTTCAATTCTGTTCGGCGGTCTTTATATTCTGTATTTGTTCATTCCGGGTCTTAGCCGCAGCTCTCAGGAGCTTTTTAAAATGCTTCCTTACCTTGTTACCATTATCGTTCTTATCGTTTCCAGCGCTCGTAATAAGCGCGAGAGTCAACCTCCGGCAAGCTTAGGCCTATCTTATTTCCGCGAGGAAAGATAAAATTATATCAACCGCGGTCTCAATTTTGGGGCCGCGGTGTTTTTTTGACAAAACGTTAACATAATTAGAGCAAAAATGCAATATTTCCGTTCCAAAATTTCATATTTTGTCAAAATGTATATTGACAGTCTAAATTTCATAGTATATAATGAATGAGTATTAAGATTTATATTCAAAATTCAGTTTAGTGAGGTACATAAAATGTCTTATGCAAGTGAAGTAATTGCAGCAACGGAAAAGAAGTTTCCCGATCAGCCTGAATTTATTCAGACTGTAAAAGAGGTCATCGAGTCTCTCGAGCCTGTTATCGCTAAGAACGAGGAAAAGTACAGAAGAGAGGCTCTTCTTGAGCGCCTCGTTGAACCCGAGCGCCAGGTAATCTTCCGCGTACCGTGGGTAGACGATAAAGGTCAGATGAGAGTTAACACCGGTTACCGTGTTCAGTTTAACAGCGCTATCGGTCCTTATAAGGGAGGACTTCGTTTCCATCCCTCCGTTAACCTCAGCATCATTAAGTTCCTCGGCTTCGAGCAGACCTTTAAAAATTCTCTCACAAGCCTTCCCATGGGCGGCGGCAAGGGCGGTTCTGACTTTGACCCCACCGGAAAATCCGACCGTGAGGTTATGGCATTCTGCCAGAGCTTTATGACTGAGCTTCAGAAGCATATTGGTCCCAATACCGACGTTCCTGCCGGAGATATTGGCGTAGGCGCACGCGAGATCGGTTATCTTTTCGGTCAGTATAAGAGACTCCGCGACGAGTTTACCGGAGTTCTTACCGGTAAGGGTATTCCTTACGGCGGCTCTCTCATACGTCCCGAGGCAACCGGTTACGGAGCTGTTTACTATGCTTGCGAGATGCTTAAATACTTTGGTGACGACATAAAGGGCAAGACCTTTGCAGTATCCGGTTTCGGTAATGTTGCTTGGGGTACTGTTAAGAAGGTAAATGAGCTCGGCGGTAAGGTAGTTACACTTTCCGGCCCTGACGGATATATCTACGATCCCGACGGAATCAGCACCGATGAAAAGATCAATTATCTTCTCGAGATGCGCGCAAGCTGCCGCAACAAGGTTCAGGATTACGCCGATAAGTTCGGCGTGAAGTTCTTCCCGGGTGAGAAGCCTTGGGGCGTTAAGGTTGACATCATAATGCCCTGTGCTACTCAGAACGAGGTAGGAATGGCTGAGGCAGAGAAGATCGTTGCAAACGGCATTAAGTATTACGTTGAAGTTTCAAATATGCCTACTACCAATGAGGCAGTTGCTTATCTGAAGGCAAACGGTGTTATCGTTGCACCTTCCAAGGCGGTTAATGCAGGCGGAGTTTCAGTTTCCGGTCTTGAGATGTCTCAGAATTCTATGCGTTATTCTTGGAGTGCTGAAGAGGTCGACGCTAAGCTTAAAACCATCATGAAGAACATTTTTGACGCTTCCGTTAAGGCTGCTCACGATTATGATCTCGGCGACGACCTCGTTGCTGGAGCTAATATTGCCGGCTTTGTTAAGGTAGCCGATGCAATGCTCGCTCAAGGCGCTTGCTGATAAGTATCTGAATGTTTAGATCAAAAATACCGTCCGTGATCGGACGGTATTTTTTTGTTATTTAATATTGTAAAATGTTGACATATGGCATTGTTTTCTGTAAAATATATCGGGGTGAATATATGAAAAAACTGTTTTGCGGAAGAGTACTTACGTTAGCGGATCCGCTCTACGCCGAAGCTGTGCTTGTTGAAGACGGCATAATTACCGCTGTTGGCAAGAGATCCGAGCTCATTAATAATTTTTACGGCGAGATAGTCGAATTTGAAGGTGTTCTTATGCCGTCTTTTATTGATGCACATAGTCATTTTACCATGACTGCAGCTCAGGATTCTCAATGCGATGTAAGAGGTTGTACTTCGCTAAATGACGTTGCCTCTTCTGTAAGGGCGTATATTTCAGAGCATCTGATCAAAAACGGGGAATGGGTCGTTGCCAATAACTACGATCATACTGCTTTTGAGGTTCCTTTTGAACCGGACATTGAAGATATTGACAGGATTTGTCCCGAAAATCCTTTAATACTAAAGCATAGAAGTGCGCATATGCTTGTAGCTAATTCTCTTGCACTGAAATTTGCCGGAATCACTCTTGAAGATGCTTTTTCGTCCCCGAATAATATCATTCTAAAAAACGGAAAGCTTACGGGTTGCCTAAAGGAAGGTGCCATGGTCAGGGTCACAAAGTTTGTTCCTCCAAACTCAGTCGAGAACATTTTTGAAAGTTATAAAAAAACAGCAGAAATGTATCTTTCTCACGGTATTACGACTGTTCAGGATGGATATGTAGGCAATAGGAACGTTGAGCTTTACAGACTTTTGAATGATCACGGCGGACTTGATATTGATCTTATTGCATTTATTGGCGGTTCGGGAAATTATGAACGCTTAAAAGAAGAATTTGATTCTTTCAACAAGTTAGATTCTATCAGAATCGGCGGCATAAAGGCGCTTCTTGACGGTTCTCCACAGCTTCGCACAGCTTGGGTGCGCGAGCCGTATGTTACGGATAATACTTGTTATCGTCAAATGGTTAAGGATGAAGCTCTCATCAACGCCTTCAGAATCGCTGCTGATAACAGAACACAGCTTCTTGTACATTGCAACGGAGACGCTGCGGTCGAACAGTTCTTGCGGTGCCTTGAAATAGCAGAGGAAGAAAAGCCGATTCTTAAGCAACTAAGACCGGTGATAATCCATGCACAGCTGATGGGTAGGGATCAGATCCCCCGCGCAAAATCGCTCGGAGCCGTAATTTCGTTTTTCGTTGCTCATTGTTATCATTGGGGAGACACACATCTAACAAATCTTGGCATTGAACGAGGAATGCACATCAGTCCCGTTGCTACTGCTTTAAGTCATGCGGTGCCGTTTACATTTCATCAAGATACTCCTGTTATAGAGTGTGATATGCTCGAAACCGTCTGGTGCGCTGTCAACCGTCTGACAAGCGGGGGAGTTCATTTAGCCGAAAGCGAGAAGGTGTCAGTTTTGGATGCACTTCGTGCAGTTACTGTAAATTCCGCTTACCAGTATTCTCAAGAACATATAAAGGGAACCGTAGAAAAGAACAAGTATGCAGATTTTGTTATTCTTGACAGAGATTTATTGCAGATCGATCCTAAAACGATAAGAGAAACTAAAATAATTTCTACCTATAAACAGGGAAGATGCGTTTACAATTCGAAATAAATTCTACAAAAAAACAGAAATTCTTTGCTTTTGTATAATTTCCAAAGGGGGGAATGATTTTGAAAAGGAAATACAGACTTTCCACCGCCCTCGATGTTGATGATCTGCTTATGGAATGCGTTCCGTATGCAATTCGTCTTGCTAATGAAAAATATCAATTCGATCCACCGCTCACGATAAGAGAAGTAGATAAATGGGGCAAGTTAGGAACGCGCGCGGATGTTATATTTGAATTTTTTAATGATCCGGATTTCTATAAAAACCAACCCGTAATAGAGGGTGCAAAGGACTTCGTCCGTAAGCTTTCTCAGATGACTGAGGTCTTTGTTTCAACATCTGTGTATCCGCAGTTTATGAGCTTGCGCGCACTAAGGATCATGGAAGAATTTCCGGAGATTCCGCACGATCATATCTATATGGGTTCTCGTAAAGATAAGATCGATGTTGATATACTTTTTGATGATGGTATGCACAACGTTCTTGATTCAAACGCCGCTTATCCGATACTTATGCGCCGCCCTTGGAATACTGAAGCAACGGGTATGCTTGCTGTTAACAATTATGACGAGTTTTTAAAGCTGGTCGAGGTTATTGCTGACAGCTACAGTGCAAAAACAGAGCCTATTATATCTAACGAGCCGTCTATTGTTGTACTTGTTGGGCCTACCGGCAGCGGAAAGAACGAGATTGCCAGCGGCGTTTGTGAAGCCTCAGATCGATTTGAAAGACTCACAAGCTACACTACCGCCAGATCATCGAAGGATAACGACAGATTCCACCACGTTTCACTACGTGAATTCCATAAGATGCAGGATGCGGGAGAACTTTTTGAGATAACAAATTACGCAAATCATTTTTACGGTTCGCGTTTGTCAGACGTTGATGAAATACTCAAAAAGGGGAAGAACGTCATCACCGTTATGGACATTTGCGGTGCTATGGCGATGAAAACTCATTATAAAAACGTCATCACTGTCTACGTCGGAAAAGACAAAAAGTCCCTTGTGTCTTCTATCATTGAGAGAAACGGCTCGACGGACGAAAAAGTAAAACGCATTCTGGCGATAGATAACGAAAAACGCAATGAAGAGATCTGCGATTATTCTGTACGTTATCAGGATCCGGATGCAGCGATCGCCGAAATCGTTGGTTTTTTGCAGTGTTTTGACAAATAAATTTAAAATACTATAGAAAATTTATTTTTCTTGTGGTATACTATATACCGATGATTATATTTAGCTAAATTAGGGGGCCTTTTGTGGAACTGAGTATTCGAAAAGCAGGTTTTTTGAAGCGTTTCGGGGCAGGACTCCTTGATTTCATCCTTATGTGCGTGCTGTCTACTGCGGTTGCATTTTGTTTATCTGCAATTTTAGGGTATGATGCTTATTCCAATGACTTAAATTCCGCATATGAAAGATACGAGAAGGAATACGGTGTGCGGTTCGGGATCTCAATTGAGGAGTACAACGCTCTTTCAGAGCTCGAAAAAGATGCCTATGAATCAGCTTCTGTTGCCGTAGAGCAGGATTCTGATTTGATCTACATCTACAACATGGTCGTATCTCTTTCCATACTTATAGTTACACTTTCTTTACTAATCTCCGTTTTGCTTACCGAATTTGTATTACCGATGTTTTTAGGTAACGGACAGACAATTGGCAAGAAGGTGTTTTCATTGTGTTTGGTGCGTTCCGACTGCATTAAGATCTCTAATTTTCAATTACTTGTCCGCTGTCTTTTCGGTAAGTTCACGATCGAGCTTATGATTCCTGTTTATGTTCTGATTATGATCATTTTTGGTGCTATGGGTTTTGCCGGTATTCTTGTTCTCGGAGCGCTTCTGGTCACTCAGCTTATTATTTATGCCGTTAGCGTTAACAATTCGCTTATTCACGATCTGATCGCATCAACTGCTGTTGCAGATATGCCGTTACAAAGAATTTTCAATAGCTCTGATGAGCTTTTGGAATATAAAAACAAACTCCATGCCGAGCGCGTGGTTAATAGCGATTATTAAAAATAATACATAAGGAAAGGACAAAAATGAAAGTAGTACTGCAAAATCTAACAAAGGTGTTTCCTAACCGTGATAAAAAGGCCGGAAACGATGTTGTCGCAGTAAGCGATTTCACTCTCGAGATCCCCGACGGTAAGCTTATCGGACTTCTCGGACCAAGTCGGATCGTAGCCATGTCGTTCTGTGAGCCAAGGAGTTGTCAGTGAGTCT
>JAZQJQ010000008.1:0-24020 GCA_045541735.1 Eubacteriales bacterium | reverse complement strand
GAGTACTTGCTTGACATGCAAGGGGTCACTGGTTCGATTCCAGTTGTCTCCACCAAAAGAAAAAGGACGCCTTGTGCGTCCTTTTTCTTTTGTAGACAATTACAGAATCGAACCAGAACTGCGCTTGCGCAGAAACTGGTTCGCGGTTCATCGGACTTCCGGTGGGAGTCCGAGCTTCCAGTTGTCTCCACCAAAAGAAAAAGGACGCTTTTGCGTCCTTTTTCTTTTGTAGACAATTACAGAATCGAACCTCCGGTAGCCTCCGTTGAAATAATTAAAGCCCACTGAGGTTGATTTAATTATTTTATGCTTTTTCTGAATTCTTTTGTAGTCATTCCGGTTAGCTTTTCAAAGGTTTTATAAAAATATGACGAATCGCTGAAGCCGAGCTGTTCGACAAGTGTGGCCGTTGAGATGGTCGGTTCCATACGGATCAGTTCACGGGCTTTTGAGATTTTCAAGATGCTTTTGTATATTGCAGGAGTATGTCCGGTTGCGGCCTTAAAAGCGATCCGAAAAGAACTTTCGCTCATCATGCATAGTTTAGCAAGATAGGGAACTGAAATTTCATCGCGCAAATGGCGGGAAAGATAGTATATTGCGGGCATTACTTTGTTTCCGCTTTCTGATATATCGGGTAACCACATCAGTTTTGAGATAGTTCCCATCATCTCGAAAAACAGCTTATTGATACGAAATGTGGGATACTCGGAATTAACTGTCTCGTATGCCATATCAAGCATATTACCTATGATCGAATCAGGGGTATTCTCAAGAAGACAGATCGGATGATCCGCAAGATAGTATTCGTTTCCGCTTTTATCAAGCAGGTGATAATATAACTGTAGGGAAGTAAAGTTAGACACGGATTCGCCGGAAAGAAAAGCAGTATAATTCATACCCTTTGGCAAGTAGATCAGATTGCCTCTTTTAAAGGTATAGCTGGCGCCGCTTTTTGTGTTGAAAACTGCAGTTTTGCATGCAATGAATAATAAGCCGTGTGCTTTTCTTGGTTTGCCGGCAAATTCGGAAAGTTCTATTTCCGGAATTTGCTGTTTAATACAAGAAACGTTAAAAAAAGCGAGGCCTCTTGTCATTGTTTTTAAATTTACGTATCTTTTTTCCATATCTATCACCCCCATTCATTCTAACAGATAAATAGAAATTTATCAATAATAAGGAGTAAATAATTTACCGAAAAGTACCGTTTTAATAGAAAAGATACCTTGATGGACGCTAAGAATGGTGATAGAATTAAAATGCATCCAATAATAGGAGGTAGATTATGAAAAAAACTTTGATCTTGTTTGTTTTAAGTTTGTTTATTTTGCTGCCGGTTTTAGGCATAGGCGTGTATGCTGCGGATGACGTTGTTTTCATCGGCGGTGAGGGGGATACCTATAGTACCCTCAAGGCTGCAGCTGATGCTCTTCCGCCTGCCGGCGGTACTATCGTCGTCAGAGGTCCTGTCGTACACGGGAATAACTCGGCTGACGCTATTACCTTGCCCGCTAAACCTCTTGTCATTACTTCCGTATACGGCGGCAAGGATTACAGAACAGATGGCGCTTATTTCGGATTGGGCAGAACAATGAAGCTCAGTGCCGATCTGACTTTTGAGAATATTATTATCAAGCAGACGCACACGAATGCTACTTACGGTAATATCTACGCTCAGGGACATAGCATTACTATGGGCGATGGTATAACTACTGAGGCAGAAGCGGGAACCGGTAAATATCCTACTGTGTTCGGCGGCTTCTCCGCCGGAGATAACGGTACAGGTTATTCGACCGACGTTACTATTAAGAGTGGAACTTGGCAGAATGTTTTCGGAGGAAGCTATTCCGGCCAGTTCAACGGTAACTCTACCGTTGTTATGACCGGCGGTGCGGTTGTCAACGTTATAAGCGGCGGCAGCCGAAACGGTACTCAGGTCGGTAATACAAAGCTTACTATCTCCGGCGGAAACGTGTACCTGGCTTGCGGAGGTATTTACGGTGTATCCGGCAGCTCGGGCTCCCTTACCGGAGATATAGAGATCGATATCTGCGGAAATTCTGTGATCGAGAATAACGTTTTCGGTGTTGCTTATTACGGAAATATCGTTTTTAACGGTAACGTTGATATTGATATTTACGGCAATGCTAATCTCAAGCGCCACGTATACGGAGGATGCTTGGGTGTTGCAAATAAGCAGAACATTACCTACGGTAACAAAGGAATGCTTATTACGGTGCGCGAGAACGTTACGTTTACCCGCCCCTCTGATAGTTCCAATGTTCTCAGCGGCGGTTCTTCTGCGGGCAACGTTGCAGGTAACGTAAGAATAGTTATTAAGGACAATGTTTATTTTACAGGTAACGTATACGGTGCCGGATACAGCGGTTCTCTTGTTGGAGATTCTACCGTAGAGATCTACGGCGGTGAGGTAAGAGTTAACTTTACCGCTGCCTCACGTTCCGGAAACGTCAGCGGAACTGCGACCACACTCGCGTACGGCGGTAAGATCGGATACTTTGCATCTGATTCGCTTTACGGAGTTATTGCCACCAACAGCGGCACTGTTGGAAACGCTGTCGTTGTCGTTGACGGTGCAGACGTTGCGGGCAAGGTTGAATTGAAGGGCGCAAACGGCACAATAACTCTAAAAAGCGGCAAGATAGGCTCTACCGATGCGTGCTCTGTTGATCTCAGTGCAGGCAAGACTTTGAGCGTCGGCGGAGATATCGTTGCTTCCGAGATCAAAGGCGGCGGTACTTTGGTTATTCCTTCAACCTCCACCGTTACGACCGATGCACTTACCGGAAAGCTTTATCTCTCCATTCTCGGAGATCCCATCGGCGACCAGGTTTACATTACCGTAAACGACGTAAATACTACGGGCGAAGTTGAGTATGATCCTGTTGACGATGAGAAGCTTGAAAAGACTGTTGGAGCTTCTGCCGTTACTTATGCAATAAAATATGAAAACCGCTATGCAACTACTAAGATAAGAATATACTACTACAATCCCGATCTTGAAGGGAAACAGCCTCAGATCGTTTTAAAACCCGGTGTATATTCGTCCACCGCCGCAGGGCTTTCTGTAACCAAGGGCAATGATGCCGGAAAGAATTATATCGAGGCAGATCTTGAACCCGGACTTTATGCCTGTAAGATATATTACAACGGCAGCACTGACTACCGCATAAAGTATTTTTACGTAAGTGGCAAGGAGGAATCCCACGTTTACGATCTTATGCTTGAGCCGTATGTGGAAAACTCCTGGTCCGAGACTGTAAGCTCTAATCTTACCGATGAGATCTATGAACTTTTCGGAACGGAAGATCTTATCGGATATGAGGGCTTTGATACTCCTACGTTCTCAATGGAGAACAATGTCCGCAACTTTATGAATAACGATATGCTTTGCGATTACGTTGATAAGCTCGCGGAAAATTGCGATCATCTCTATCTCTACTACCCCTTTGAAGAAAGCGCAATGGGCAACAAAACTCCCATTCTTGTTTTCACCGCGGATGATATTTCGGGCATGAGCCTTGAGGAAGCAGCGGCTTCTATCCGTTCCAAAGGACTTCGCGAGATCGTTATGATCACCGGTAATAAGCACGGTAACGAGCCTGCAGGCGCTGAAGGCGCACTTGTGTTCGCAAAAGATCTCTGCGGTGATTACGGCAGGGAAGTGCTTGAAAAGATCGGCGCTATCGTTATAATGCCTTCTGTTGAGGTTGACAATGCGCAACGATTTAAGAGACTCACGGAAAGCGGTGTAAACCCGAACAGAGATCTTGTTTCTCTATTCCTTCAGTCATCTATAAATCAGGTATATATCTATAATCTCTTTATGCCCTCAGTTACCATCGACTGCCATGAGGACAGCGGTAACGTCGATATTGACCCCGCCGACCTTTCTGTAGAGAATCTTGACGATATCTGCATTCGTTTTTCAAGTAACTTTAATTCTCCACTTTATTACGGTAACGTTCTCAAGGGCGGTACCTTTGATGCTACCGAGATACTCGGTAATAAGATTATGATGGATGCTATTGAGCGCACGAAGACTGTGGGACTAAGGGGCAGCTTGTATTATTCCGGTTCCACTGTACCCAATACCTCTTCCACGTATCCCTGTGTCCGCGGTTCCTATGCATTTCTTGTTGAGACCATGCGTATCTGGACCGGTACCGGTAGATATGAGAGAGCTGTGTTCGGTGTCGAGCAGGCGCTAAAGGCACTTATTGCCGAGGTCATCGAGTATGATGGAGCGCTTGCGGCAGAAGTAAAGGCAGCGAGGGAAGCTGTTGCTTCGATCACCGATTACGATGTTGACCACGTATTAGCCGGTAAACATTCCTTCAGCGGATCAAGCTATGCGATCGGCGACAGACCAACAATATACGTTTCCGGAATATGGAAGGATCAAAACGGCACTAAGAAATATAATCTTGCAGATACTCTTTCAAATATTATAACACTCCCCACAGCATACGTCGTATCCGCTGATGTTGAGGGAATAGATGATATTCTTACTCTCCTTGACAACCATGGAATCAAGTATACTAAGCTTAAAAAGGGAGCGGCTCTTACACTTCGTAAGTACAGCGGCGGATATACGGATACCGCCATCGGATTGGCTGAAAGCGTAACCTTTGAAAACGGTGCTTATGCGGTTACGATGAATACGAGCGACGCATATCTCATTGCATATCTCTTTGAGCCTAACAGCCATAATTACACTGACGCTGAGGATCATTCCATCAGTTTTGCTCACATCGGATACATCAAGGATGGCGACGGACTTTACCGCTCCGAGGAAAACGGAGTATATCTCAAGATCGCAGAGCTTGCCGCAGGAAGCGAGATCACCCACGCAAGTATCACTGTTGGAGTCGATCTTAAGGTAAATGCATTTGTCAGTCTCGCGGATGATGCAGGTGAAGCAACTGTCAGATTTACCGTGGACGGCGCCGAAACCGTTGTCAGCGGTACTTATGATGAGAATGTAGGACTTTATCGCTTTGTAATGCCCAATATGCCCCCGCACGGTATGACAGTTGAGGTAAAAATGGAGCTGATCGTTGGCGGCGAGGTCGTTGATACCGTTGAAGGATGGACCGTTCGCAAGTACTGCGATACGCTGCTTGCAAGCTCTGCAGAGGAGCTTGGATTGAGCGATTCGGCTAAAACAGCTCTCTATGAGCTTGTTGCGGATATTCTTGAATACGGCGCAGCTGCTCAGAATTATAAGGACTACGTTAGTGAAGATGCACCACTTGCCAATGAAGGGATTAACGGTTCGTCCTCCTTTACTGAGCTTGATTCGTCGGTAAACGTTGCCTCTTGCACAGGTAATAGTGAAAACGGTGTTAAGTTCCTTTCTGTCGGTGTAAGATTTGATTCTGTTATCAAGATCATGTACAGATTCAAAGCCGCTGATGTTTCGAAAGTAACCGTTATAATCGACTCAGCTGAGTACGGCAAGGATGATTTTGAAGCTGCCGGCAACGGAGAATACGTTGTTTACAGCGATGCTGTTCTTCCTACACAGTTTGACGGCAAGGTCTATGCAACAGCTTACGTTGATGATGTTGAATGCCAGACAGTTGAGTACAGCGTTACCACCTTTGTTTATGAGATGCAAAACGATACGGATGAAGGTGAACTGTCTGAGGTAGCCCGGCTTGTCCGCAGACTGTACCGTTACGGTGTTTCTTCAAAGACATATGCAAAAGCTGTGAATTAAGGAGGTTAAAAATGGATAACAAAAAGGATTATTTGCCTCCTGTTGCTGAAATAGTTTTGTTTACGGGAGTTGTTAAAACCGACTTGAGCGCTTTTAACGTAGAAAGCAAAAACACAGACTGGCTTTTCAGTTAAGTAAAATCAAAGGAGCTCCGCTTCGCGCGGAGCTCCTTTGATTTGTCAGAGAACTGACGTAATAAGTATTGTAATTGTACAACCGTTAATTCCGGATGAATATTGTTCGTGTTGATATGGACATCACCTCATCTGTTGGGATAAGAATATCCTTTTGGGATCTCAAGTAAATAATCCGCAGATATCTTAAAATAATTACATATTGCTCTAATATCATCGATGCTCGGTTCATATTTGTTGCACTCGAGATATGAAACTTTGCGTTGTGTTATTTTCAAAATTTTGCCAAGCTGAGTCTGATTAAGGCTTGCTTCTTCTCGGAGAGCTCGGATTTTATCTCCTATTGTTTCGCTCATTTTCATCACCCGTGGAAAATTATACAATAGACTCAAAATGTCTATTGACATTTAGACGCAAAACGTCTATAATTGTCATGACACCTAAATATAGGTCGACAATATATGTAGAGGTGATATTAAAAATGTCTGATTTTAACAAGAAGTTATTTGTGATGATTGCTTTGTTTATTATTATGTGTTCGTTTGCAGGTTGCGAATGTGAACACGATTTTTCTGAATGGAAGATTACACAGCAATCTTTTTGCGAGGTTGAAGGTGTTAAAGAAAGAATATGTTCAATCTGCCAAACTGTTGAAAAGGACAGTATTCCCGCGCTTGAACATTCTTTTACCATTTGGAATGTGATAATACCCTCAACCTGTTTTGCTCAAGGAACCGAAGCAAGTATCTGCAATAAGTGTGGCAAAGAAGAAACTCGAAATATTTCTTTGATTGATCACAATTTTTATGGTGCTATCAAGGTTATTAAGGAGCCTACGTGTACCGAGCAAGGAATCAAACGTATTATGTGCACCAATTGTGATTCATATAAGGAAGAACCTATTGATTTGATTGAGCATAAGTTTGATTCCGGAAAGGTGACTGCTGCTGCCACTTGCACTAAAGAAGGAGTAAAAACGTATACCTGCGTTAGCTGTCCTCTTACCAAAACCGAGCCTATTCCTAAATCTGCCCATCAGTTTGATAGCGGGAAAATCACGACTTCTCCTACTTGTACGAGCGAAGGTGTTAAGACTTACACTTGTACCGGGTGTCCTTTTACTAAAACCGAATCTGTAGTAAAATTACAACACACATTTGATAGCGGTAAGGTCACTACTGAGCCAACGTGCATAAAAGAGGGAGTTAAGACTTATTCTTGCACCGGTTGCAGCCATACCAAAACCGAGTCGATAGCTAAGATCGACCATAAGTATGACAGTGGGGTTGCCGCTGACTCTGGAGCGATCGTCTATACTTGCCCAATGTGTAATAAACAAAAGATAAACGTTCCTGCGATCGTAAAGAAATCCCATACAGTTAAAGCCATTGATCAAAAACAAAAGACGATCGAATCCGCTAAAATATTGACATACAAAGGGAATATTGCCGTAGAAGATCAAATAGATGAATACACGTATACTGTCATAAATGGCGGTAGAGCTCGCGTTGAGATCAGCGGACTGAAGAGCGGCGCAAGTGCAAATCTGTACGTATATGATTCTAATGGCAGTGTTGTAGCTTATGCTACTTATTGTAAAAATAACGAAGGAGTTACACTTGGCGGATTGAAGTCCGGCCAAAAGTATAAGATTCAGGTTCGTCATAATTCAGGCTATTCCGCATATACTCTTAGCATCGGTCAGCCCAAACCGGTTGTAGACGTAAGCTCCGTCAACGTTATTAACGACAGTATAGATTTCCGTAAACAGTATAATATATACAGTTTTACCGTTCCGTTGGATGGAAGGTACCGTTTTGATATTTCGGGCATGCAAAGCGGAAACAGGGTAGACTTGTATATAATCGACTCTCTTGGGTATTCTGTTGGATACCAAACATACTGTAAAAACGGTGATGGAGTAACCTTAAAAGGTTTGAAGGGAGGAGAAGTATATCAGGTACAAGTAAGATATAATAACGGCTTTGGAATTTATACTTTGTCAATTGGAATGCAGAAGCCTGCTGTTGACATAACTGAAATTTCGGAAATCAGTGAAAGTATACAGTATACAGATCAAAGAAACGTTTACACTATGACAATTCCCGAAACCGGTAGATATCGTTTTGACATTTCGGGTATGCAAAGCGGAATGAGGGTTGACTTGTACATATTTGACTCTCTTGGGGAAACTGTTGGATACCAAACATACTGTAAAAACGGTTATGGAGTAACTATCAAGGATTTAAAGGCCGGAAAAGTATATGAAGTACAAGTAAGATATAACGATGGGTTTGGAGATTATACACTGTCAATCGGAAAGCAGAAGCCGGTTGTTGACGTTTCCAGCGATGTTGTTATATCTGACAGCATTGAACATATAGACCAGCGCAACGTATACAAGTTTGTTGCTGACAAATCCGGCACCCATACGTTTACTATTTCCGGATTAAAGGACCGCGGTTTTGTTGAGTTATACGCATTTAATAAGCTTGATGAAACTGTTGCTTACGATTCTTATTGTTATAACGGAGAATCCATTACACTTAAAAATCTCAAGCCCGGAGACGAGTATGAGATACAAGTTCGTTACAATAGCGGGCTCAGTAGCTACACCCTCACAATTAACTGATAAAACAAAAGCACCCGAAAAGGGTGCTTTTGTTTTAGGCTGTCACTTCATCGAATCTGCTTCGATGTATTCGGATATTTCTTTTTGGGATAAATTTGAAGTAATGAGTGCTATGAGCTGCTCCTTGTTTTCGACGTCAGCAGCCTTTACAAGGCGTTTGATGCGGTAGAATATCACGTTTTCGGAAATGAACAGCCCGCTTGCCATCCTGGTGTAAGGAACCTTGCTTAACATTCCGCTGATTATCTGCAGGTCGAGTTTATCGCAGGATGAGAGCATTTTTTCAAGAGCTAATATCCTGCGGCTTGCGCTGTCGTTATAAAAATCAAGTATTTTTTCCGTAGGTGCGGGTATGTATTTGCGTTCGGCGTTTGCCGTCGGCTTCATATCTGCGGTTGAACGGCGTACGAAAAGCGTGGAAGGAACTTTTGCTGTCATATTAATGTTTGTATCTGATTTGCGGAGATAGCTGTATGCAAAGAGCGCCTGCCTTCCGAGTTCCCCGTGATCAACGGAGATCGTCGTTAGCGTAGGTTCTCCCATCTGTGATATAAGATAGTCTCCGAAGGATACGACGAATATATCATCGGGAACCTTCTTACCGATTTCAGAGAGCTTGTTGATAAGAGAACGCGCAACGATATCGTTTGCGCAGATGAATGAGTCGAATTTATCAACGTCGGGGAGCATATAGTTGAAGCACTCGTCAAGTCCGTGCTTGTTGTAGTATATGTCCTTTGCGATCGAGCTTTCGCGGGAATAGCTCATTCTCTGAAGGTTTTTGTAATACTCGTACTTTATCATATCCGTTGACGATTTCGGATTGATACCATAGAGCGCTGCGCTTGTCTTGCCGCAAGCGCAAAGGTATTCGACGATGCGGCGCATACCGTCGGTGTAGTCTACCATAACGCAAGATGAGTTGTTCGCTATCTGGGGATTCTGGTGATTCACAAGCAGCATATGCACGTCGTGGCTGAAGAGAATTGCGCCAAGCTTTTCAGAATGCTCAAGTGAGGTGGTAAGCACAAGCAGCACGCGTTTTGTTTCGCCCTTAAAGTTTTCTTCAATATCTGCGCTGAATATGCTTTCTCCGTCAAGGAGTACTACGTTATACTTCTTTTTTGCGGCTTCCTCACAAATAGAGCGGTAGGTCTGAGAAAGCCAAATGGATTCCTTATATTCGGGGTCAATGTATACGTATATCTTCATATCGTCCTCCGTTTATAATATAGTATCACTTAGCGAAATGCTTGTCAAGTTAGCTTTGTTTATTAAAAAATCAGTGTAATTTTTACTGTCAATTTAGTGTTGACACCTTGAATATCAATTGATAAAATATTACTGTAAATAACTATGCATCAGCGTATAAAATAAGTAAAGGAGAATCACCATGGCTTTTGGATCAGGCATCATTGCTGAAAGGGAAAAGATAGTTATCCCTACTTATCCCGAATCCCCCTGTGAAGAGCTTCCTATGTTTGCGGAAAACCGTGTGCATCAGCGCTCTACCGGTAACCCTTACCCCAATAAGGTCGTTATTAAGACCAGACAGAAGGAAAAGATAGACAAGGAGTATGAGGCTATCCGTCTCGAAAACGAGTACCTTGAGCTTATCATCCTTCCTGAGATCGGCGGACGTATCTTCTCTGCGAAGGACAAGCGCACCGGATACGATTTCTTTTACCGTCAGCACGTTATCAAGCCTGCGCTTATCGGCGCTCTCGGTTCTTGGATCTCCGGCGGTGTAGAGTTTAACTGGCCCTACCACCACCGTCCCTCCACCTTTATGCCCGTAGACAGCGAGATCGTTCGTGACGGCGACGGATATACCGTATGGCTTTCCGAGCACGATCCCATCGACCGTATGAAGGGCATGGTAGGTATCCACCTTGAACCCGGCAAGGCATATTTTGAGACTAGAATGAAGGTTGCTAACCGCACCTCGATGCGCCACTCCTTCCTTTGGTGGGAGAATACCGCAGTTCCCGTTAATCCCGAGTATGAGATCTTCTTCCCGCCGGATGTTGACTACGTTAACTTCCACTACAGAAGAAGCCATACCACCTATCCCATCGCCGACGGTATGTTTAACGGCTACCGTTATCCCGATGGCGGTGTAGATATCAGAAAGCATTTCAACACCAAGTTCTCCACCTCTTATTTCTCCGCTGACTCCGATTACGATTTCTTCGGCGGGTACGATAACGGTAAGAAGTGCGGAGTTGTTCACGTTTCCGATCACCATACCTCTACCGGTAAGAAGATGTTCACCTGGGCTTATAACCAGCTCTCTCAGTCTTGGGAAAGAGCACTTACCGATACCGACGGTGCATATGCAGAGCTTATGGCAGGCTCTTACTCGAACAACCAGCCTGACTTCTCTTGGCTTGAGCCTTACGAGACTAAGAACTTCTCCCAGTTCTGGTTCCCGATCTCCGCGATAGGCGTTCCCACCTATGCAAACCTCAAGGCGGCTGTAAACGTTTCTGACGGTATGATCAAGCTTCAGACCACCGAAAAGGTAAAGAATGCTAAACTCGTGTTTGAAGTTGGCGGGAAGAAGATCGTAACGAAGAAGATCACCCTTGAACCCGGTGAAGTTGCTGAGATACCGCTTCCCGCAATTGATCTTTCGGAGTACCGTATCGCGGTTGAGGGCGTATTTGAGTATGAAAAGAAGAACAGAGTAAAGAACCCTCTGCCTCCTTTCTTCCCCGAAGTGCCTATGCCCAACGAGGAGACCTCTGCCTACTGCGCATATCAGGACGGTATCCACCTTATGCAGTTCCGCGATCCTTCTATGGATTGCAGAAAGTACTTTGAGAGAGCTATCGAGCTTGATCCTAGCTTTGCACCCGCATACGAGACTCTTGGCGAGTGCGCGATCAATGATGGAAACTTCGAGCTTGCTGAGGAACTTCTTAATAAGTGCATCGAAGTTACTAACCGTCTTAATACCGAGCATCAGAGCGGCAGAGCATACTACCTCCGCGGTCTTGCCAAGAAGCATCTCGGAAAAGATCATGAGGCAGAGTGGAACTTCCGTAAGGCTGCTTGGTCTGCTGATTCCGTATCCTGCGGTATGACCGAGGCTGCACGCATCGGTGCTAAAAAGAAGGATTACGAGGCCGGTCTCTTCTGTGCTGAGACTGCTCTTAATTACGCGAAAGAAAACCCCGTTGCAGGACCTCTTGCCGCGCTTTGCGATTATAAGCTCGGCAATAAGAGAGATGCTGTGAAGAGACTTGAAGGCATTCTTTCCGTTGATCCCCTTAACCATCTTGCAAGATATGCTATGCTTATCTGCGGCAAGATGAGCGAGAATGAGTTCTACGGTAAGCTTTCTTCTGATCCTTCTCAGACCTGCCTTGATATTTACGTTGATCTTCTTTCCTCCGGATTTACTTCCGAAGCATATCAGCTGCTTGCCGATATGCCCGCATACTGCACCGAGAAGCTTGCTCCCGTTGTGGCTTACATAATCGGCAAGCCCGAGCTTGCAGATCCTAAGCACCGCACATTCCCGACAAGACCCGAGGAGAAGGCAGTACTTGCCGGCAGAGACGAGGAGTACGCAAAGTACCTGCTTGGTTGTCTTGAATTTGCTCACAGAAGATATGACGAAGCGTACAAGCTCTGGAAGGAGTGCACTAACTTCGAGGCAGCACGTTGCCGTGCCGTTTACCTCTGGAAGATGGGCAAGCACGACGAGGCTATGGCTGAGCTCGATCTTGCAATCGCGAACGGCGCTGATTGCGACCAGCTCATTTACGAGAAGGCATACCTCCTCAACCATATGGGCTACGATGCAAAGAAGACTGAGGAGATCATTGCTTCCTACGTTCCCGATATCAAGGTCGCACGTGATGACGTTTGTACCGAGTGGGCAAGCGCAGCCATCCGTGCAGGCGACTATGATAAGGCTCTCTGGATCCTTAATAACCACGAATACATTCCTTGCGAGGGCGGCGAGACCATAATCGCTAAGCAGCATATCAATGCTCACCTCGGAAAAGGAATCGACTGCTACAACAACGGCGAATACAGCCGTGCTCTTGATGAGCTCCGTATTGCTCAGGTCATTCCCGATAACCTCGGTGCAGGTCTCTGGCATGAGGATCCCCTTGTTCCCTCTAAGTACCGCGAGGCTATGGCTCTCATCAAACTCGACAGAGCTGATGATGCCGCTGAGATATTCAGATATATCGAAGGCATTTACGTTGACTTCTTCTCCAATATGCATCTTCCCGAGCTTCCCGTATACCAGGCACTTGCTAAGATCCGTCTCGGTAAGGCTGAGGAGGGAATTGCATACTGCCGTAAGTACAGAGATGAATGGGCAGCAGCGCGTACACGTAAGGATAGCGGATACTTTAACACCACGCCATTCTTTATCTCATATCTTGACGATGCAAAGACTATGCGCGAGGCTTACTATGACAGACTCATCAACTTTGCAGACAGCGTAATAAACGGTACTACAGAGCTTCTTTAATCGCTTTTTGGGCCCCGCAATTTAGCGGGTGCCTTGATGGAGGTAATAATGAAAAAAACAGCAGCTATTCTTCTTCTTGCAGTAATGTTTATACCGTGCCTCGCAGCTTGCGGAGAGAACACACCTGCGGTAACTACGCCTGCCGTTACAGATCCTTCTGACAGCAGCGAGCTTATTACCGATCCGAGCGAGACAGCTTATCCTTTTTCCGATGCTACATACGACGGCGCGGCTTTTAGAATACACGTAAGCGGTAATATGACAAATATGAACGACTTCAAGGTTACAGAAGATGCCGATGATGTTATCAATTCCTCCCGCTTCCGCTGGCTTACTACCGTTTCCGAGAAATACGATATTTCAATTGAGCACGAAGCGGAGCTGGCTTTTGGCTCTGCGGGAGGCTCAGGTAACGGTTTCCAACAGCTTAAAAAGTCTTTCACTGCGGCTGATTATAATTATCAAGCTGCAATGACAGGTACTTACGATGTTGCGCAAGCCGCGCTTCAGGGTTATCTTTCTGATTTGAACGGTATCGAAGGACTGGATCTTACAAACGAATGGTGGGATCAAAAGGCTAACCAGGATATGACCATTCACGGTAAGATGTACTACACAACCGGAGACATCAGCCTTACGGACAATCAGGTTACACACTGCATTCTTTTCAATAAGGAACTTGCTAAGAGCATTGAAGACCCTTATCAGCTTGTTTTCGATAACAAGTGGACGTTTGAAAAACTGGCAGAGATGGCACTGCAGGTGTCTGAAGACGTTAACGGTGACGATAAGATGGACCGCTACGATAAATACGGTCTTCTTACCTGGAATGATTCTATGCTTCAGATACTTGCGAGTGCTCAGCAGAGAATATGCACCGTAAACGATGAAAGCGAGATAACGCTTACCGTTTACAATGATACCATCGCATCCTTGTTTGATGACTATAACGAGCTTGTATTCACGCAAAAGAACGTTATCAACTACCAGAACGGTTACTCTCAGAACGATTGGGACCCTCTCCGTCTTGCTATGTTTGACGAAGGCAGAGCTATGTTCTATATGACTCTGTTTACTACCGTTCCTAAGCATAGAGATTCCGACGTTGATTTCGGTATCCTGCCTTTCCCTAAGTATGACTCTTCTCAGAGTGATTACGGTCATCAGGTAAGCGCTTTCCACGGTCAATTCCTCTGCGTTCCTGCATTTATAGAGGACGAAAAGTTCGTTGCGGATATCCTTGAGTATCTCGCAGCTACCGGCAAGGACATTATGACTCCGGCATATTACGAAAAGACTCTTGTGGGTACTCATTTCCGCGATGAGGAAAGCGGCGAGATGCTTGATATCATCTTCGCATCCCGTGTATACGATATCGGTATTTACTATAATATCGGCGGATATAAGGATATGGTTGCAAATCTTATTAAGACACCCAACCCCAGCTTCTCGCGTATGTATAACGCATATAAGAACAAGGCGGAAAAAGAGCTTACCTCTCTTAACTCGGATTATTCAAAGATAGCAGAGTAATTTAATAAACAAAAAGAACCGTTCAGCGGTTCTTTTTGTTTGCAAATCAGTTAGATATAGGATAAGCTGTATTTGCATATAATACTCTTAAAAAACGGAGTTTGTTATGCTATTAAACTACGGCATAGGTATCCTTAATTACATTTTTCTGCTTCTAGGTGTTACAAGCGGACAGCATTATCCGCCGCCGCTTGCGCACAACGTTGAGCAGGAGTACTTCAAAAAAATGAAGGAAGGAGACGAAGAAGCAAGAACAAAGCTTATTGAACATAATCTGCGGCTTGTTGCCCATATAGTGCGTAAGTACTATATGAGCGCTCCGAATCAAGAAGATCTGGTGTCTATTGGAAGTATAGGACTTATCAAGGCAATAGATTCCTTTGACTATTCAAATGGAGCTCGATTTGCTACATACGGAGCCAAATGCATACAAAATGAAATCTTGATGCATTTCAGAGCTCAGAAAAAGCTTGGATGTGAGGTCTCGATAAATGAGACTATAGATATGGATAAGGAGGGAAATCCTCTAACGTATATTGACGTTATAGCAGTAGAGGACACGATAGCGGAGGATATAGACCGGAAGATACATATATCAAAAGCGCTTAAATACGTTGATACACTATTGACGGAAAGAGAGCGCACGGTCATAATATTAAGGTACGGCCTGGGTCGATGGAGACCTCGTACACAGCGAGAGGTAGCAGATCTTCTCGGTATTTCACGCAGTTACGTGTCGAGGATCGAAAAAGCGGCGCTGGAGAAGATCAAGGATAAGCTTAAATAATTAAAAAATTGAATAAATAAAGACATCCTCGTTAAAAATAGTATCGGCAACAGAAACGGAGGCGAATTGGATGTTTTCGCAATTTTTTAGGTTTATCGCTTCCGAGCTTAGAAGCGGAAGACTGTCGCTGATTTTTAAGGAGGTATATATGTTAATTGACAGAATTGCTTTGCTGATTACAATTGTTGGAGCACTTAATTGGGGCAGTATCGGAATTTTCAGCTTTGATCTTGTGGCTTGGATCTGCGGCGGCGCAGATTCCATAGCGGCAAGGATCATTTACACCGTCGTGGCTCTTGCGGGCGTGTGGTGCATCTCGCTTTTATTCCGCCCTCGCGAAATCGCAGAAAAGGATATGTAATAAAAGCGAACTCCGATGTTTTGATCGGGGTTCGCTTTTTTTAGTTGACATTATAAGCTAAAAGTGGTATTCTCTAAGTAATCATTTTTTTGGAGAAAACGATGAAAAAAGTACTGATTACGGGCGGTACCCGCGGAATAGGGTATGAATGCGTAAGAATATTTGCCGAGGCAGGATATGATACAGCCGTTGTTTACAGGTCCGACGATGAAAGTGCGGAGCGCCTGAACGCAAAATTCGGTACCGTGTGCTATAAATGCGATCTTTGTAACGTGTCGGCAGCGGAAAAAACAGTGGAAAAAATACTGTCAGATTTTCCGGAAGGCTTTGACGTGCTTGTGAATAATGCGGGTATCTCACAGCGTAAAATGATGTGTGATATTACTAATGAAGATTGGGACAGAATGATGGCTGTTTCGCTAACGGTTCCTTTTTTGCTTATCAAAAAGTTTTCTCCGTTTATGATACGTAGAGGTGAGGGGCGGATAGTTAACGTTTCTTCCGTATGGGGAGAACACGGCGCCTCTTGCGAGGTGCACTACAGTGCGGCAAAAGCAGGACTTATCGGACTTACCAAAGCCGCTGCAAAGGAGCTTGCACCTTCCGGGGTTCTTGTTAACTGCGTATGCCCGGGAGTTATAGATACAGAGATGAATTCAGAGCTCACTCCAGAGGATAGGGAAGCGCTTTGCGAGGAGATTCCGCTCGGGCGTTTTGGTACCGCTGATGAAGTTGCAAAATGCGTGTTTTTCCTGGCTGAAATTTCATCTTCTTACCTTTCCGGGCAGGTTATTTCCCCTAACGGAGGCTTTTGTGTGTGAAAAATGCAAGATTGCAAGTTGAAAACTTCGTTTTGCCGAAAAATATCTTGTTAAACTATTGACATATTATGCCGATAGCGGTATAATACTGAATATTATTTAGAAAGGATGCGCGTGGCGCTATTATTATGAAAAGAGTTTATAATTTTTCCGCAGGACCTTCCATGCTTCCGCTTCCCGTGCTTGAGCAGGCTCAGAACGAGCTTGTATGCTATGGGGATTCCGGTATGTCTGTAATGGAGATGAGCCACCGATCTCCCGTTTATGAAGAAATCATAAAGGCTGCTGAACAGGATCTCAGAACCCTGTTAAACGTGCCTGATAACTATAAGATCCTCTTTATGCAGGGCGGTGCTTCCGGACAGTTTGCAGCTGTTCCGCTTAACCTTCTCAACGGAAGCGGTAAGGCTGATTACATTGTTTCCGGTCAGTTCTCCGGCAAGGCTTATAAGGAGGCTAAGAAGTACGGAGATATCGCACTTGCCGCAACCTCCGAGGAGGATAACTTCACCCACGTTCCCGCAACAACCAAGGACAGCTTCCGTGCTGATGCCGATTACGTACATATGTGCTTTAACAACACTATCTACGGAACCAAGTTCAACTACATTCCCGATACCGGAGATATTCCGCTTGTTGCAGATATGTCCTCCTGCATTCTCTCCGAGCCTGTTGACATTTCCAAGTTCGGCGTTATTTACGCAGGCGCGCAGAAGAATATGGCTCCCGCAGGTGTTACCGTTGTAATTGTACGCGAGGATCTTATCGGTAAGGAGAACGCACTTACTCCCGCAGTATTCAGCTACAAAAATACCGCAGATAACGACTCTATGTACAATACTCCTCCTTGCTATTCCATCTATATGTGCGGACTCGTTGCAAAGTATCTGCTTTCTATCGGCGGTCTTGAGGAGATGAAGAAGCGCAACGAGGCAAAGGCTAAGCTTCTTTACGACTATCTTGACAGTCAGGATTATTATAAGGCTCCCGTTGAGCCTGCATCCCGTTCTATGATGAACGTAACCTTCGTTACCGGCGATAAGGATCTTGATAAGAAGTTCGCCGCAGAAGCTGATGCCGCAGGACTCAAGAACCTCAAGGGTCACCGTTCCGTCGGCGGTATGCGCGCTTCCATTTATAACGCAATGCCCTACGAGGGTGTTGAGGCTCTCGTAGCTTTTATGAAGAAATTTGCTGAAGAAAACAAGAAATAAGGTATTATTATGAACAATATTAAGTTGATGAATAAAATTGCGAAGGTCGGTACCGACGTATTTGACCGCGCAAAATATGCAGTAGGTGCCGAGATCGAAGCACCCGATGCAATAATGGTCCGCAGTGCGGCGCTTCACGATATGGAGTTTAACCCCGAGCTTCGTGCTATTTCCCGTTGCGGTGCCGGCGTTAACAATATTCCGATAGACAGATGCACCGATGCGGGTATTGCGGTCTTCAATACTCCCGGCGCGAATGCTAACGGAGTTAAGGAGCTTGCTGTTGCGGCGCTTATGCTTGCAAGCCGAGATATCGTAGGCGGAATTGCCTGGGCAAATACCCTTACTGAGAACGTTGCAAAGTCTGTTGAGGCAGGCAAGTCTGCTTACGGCGGAACTGAGATCACCGGAAAGACTCTCGGTGTTATCGGTCTCGGCGCGATCGGCGGTCTTGTTGCCAATGCGGCTGATGCCCTCGGAATGGACGTTATGGGTTGCGACCCCTACATCAGCGTTGCCGGCGCTTGGGCGCTTTCTCACGCTGTAAAGCGTGCTTCCTCTTACGAGGAGATCTACAAGAACGCCGATTACATCACCCTCCACGTTCCCGCTACTCCCGATACCAAGAATATGATAAACAAGGACACCATCGCAATGATGAAGGATGGCGTTAAGATCATCAACCTCAGCCGCGCAGACCTTGTTAATATCAACGATCTCAAGGATGCGCTCGCTTCCGGTAAGGTTGCAAAGTACATTACCGATTTCCCGACTGAAGATTCCATCAACGTTCCCGGCATCGTTGCTATTCCTCACCTTGGTGCTTCCACTGCGGAGAGCGAGGATAACTGCGCAGTTATGGCTGCTCACGAGCTTGTCGACTTCCTTGAGTTCGGTAACATCAAGAACAGCGTAAACTTCCCGAACGTTGCTATTCCTGCAAGTGCATTCAACAGAGTTGGCGTAATGCATAAGAACGTTCCTGCAATGCTCGCTCAGTTTACTACTGTTATTTCCGACGGAAACCACAATATAGAGAATATGGCAAGCGGCTCTAAGGGCGATAACGCATACACACTCTTCGATATCAACGGCAAGCTTGATGCAGATGCTATTGCAAAGCTCTCTGCAATCGAGGGCGTTATTAAGGTTTACGAATTCTAAATAAATAAAAAATTGCTCCTGCAAAAGCAGGAGCAATTTTTTATCAAAGTACTGAATAATTATTAAAACACGTATTTTAGTTAGCCAAGAAGCGGTTTCATCAAGCCTCACTCATTGAGGGTTTTGCGGGAGTGAATGACAGTCCGGTGGACTGTCAGAGCCGCAAAAGGACCGACCCGCGGGAGACGGGGGACCGCTTGCGGTGGAAGGAGTTTATAATTGAACGTAATTTGTCAGTTTTACACTAAAAACAAAATGAGTTCCGCTCAAATGCTCTCTCCCTCAGTCACCTTCGGTGCCAGCTCCCTCCCAGAGGGAGCCTTTTGATGACTATATCTGCCACTTAAGTGAGATTCCGCTTTATAAATATCATTTGTCTATTCTTACTTTAGCCGTTCCGTCTTCAAGATATTCAATGCGGTCTCCGCTGTCATTCAGGTCGTCGATGAAAGCGAGATATTCTTCTTTCGACGCAAATTCGGGTTTATATTCAGAAACGATGAATTTGGCTTTTTCGCCGTTGTTTACAAGCAGATCGTGCAACAGCATAAGCTGAAGCTTTGCACTGTCTAAACACGCGGCAACGGGATCTATTATGTAATAATCCATTCCGTGACCCGTGCCTCTTGCACCGCCGGCTTCGGCGTGCTGTACGGGCATAATGCAGGAAAGGTCGCCCATATCAGTGCTTCCGGTGGCTACACCGCTGTATACGCGGAAATTATGCTGAGGAATAATGGCGTTTGCCGCCTCGGCAAATGCATCAGCAAGGTTGGAATCCTGAAGTGTGGGAGAGTAACCGGGGAAGTCGATTATCTCAATATTAGTTCCGATAGAAAGCGCTGCGCCGATAAGCGCCTGATTTACCTTGCGGTTTACCTTTTTTATGGCATCAAAGGTCTTTCCTCGAACGTAGCTTTCAAGCCGCGCCTCGGATGGGATAGCATTTACCATAGTTCCGCCCGCAGTCATAATGGGGTGAACGCGGATGTAATCCATATTAAGGAAGGTCTCTCTAATTGCGTTAACGGCGTTAAGACCGCAGGTTGCCGCATATAGAGCGTTTCTGCCGATATGCGGTGCTCCGCCTGCGTGAGCTGCTTTGCCTTTATATATGATTTTTTTAGCGATACAGCCGATGTGATAACCCTTGCGAACACCGAATCTTCCGCCGGCGTGAACCATAAAAGCTAAATCAACACCGTCGAAATATCCTCTTGACAGAAATTCGCTCTTGCCGCCGAAATATTTGATGACACCTTGCTTTTTGAGCTCTGAGCGGTATTCTATCTCAAGAAGCTCCTCGGCAGGCACTGCACAAAGCTTTATTTTGCCGCAGAGTCCGTCAAGAACGCCCTTTTCTGTAAGTGCGGCGGCTATTCCTAGCAGGGCGGCGCTGTGTGTGTTGTGTCCGCAGGAGTGCACGGCTCCCGTTTCCTTGTCAGCTTCCGGGTGTTCGGGGCAGATGACAGAGTCCATTTCTCCGAGGACGAGAACGCAAGGACCTTCGCGTCCTGTGTCGATATCAACGTAAAAGCCGGGTACGTTGCCTGCCTCGTGTACCGTATATCCGAGCGCTTCGTACTTTGCCTTTAAATGCGCGTGAGTTTTCCATTCCTTATAACCGGTCTCGGGATTGTTCCAAATGTATCTTTCTGTCTCTAAAATACTGTCGCGGTGCCTATCGACCGCTTCACTGATGATCTGAACTGCTTTTTCCACGGTTAGCCTCCGATGTGTAGATTTATGATACGATTATACGGCAAATTGCAAAATTTGTAAACATATTTAGGTAAAAAATGCTGTTTATTGCCTCTTCTTCTTTGTAATGCTTGCAAAAATGCAAGCTGCGGTTTATAATTGTATTGCCAAACAAAATTGTATATGTGTAGTATAAGGCGAACTTTTAATAAAGGGCGGATTATACTTTTTTCGCTTTTTACATTTCGTATTGAATTTGATAAAAATGCAAATTCCAAATGCGGAATGTACTTACGTAACAGTTCGTGCTTATCTATGCAATTTTGTTTGGCGACAAATCGGAGTTTGCGTTTTTTGGCGCTAACTTAGGTTAGCGCCTTTTTTATTGACTAACTTTTGGAGGTACATAATGAAACGTAATCTGTTTAAGGCTTTGTTTCTCATAGCCGTCTTTGCGGCGCTTGTGTCCGTGTTCGCGGCAACGGCGTACGCAACCGAAACAACGGATCTCGAGGTTGTCTTTGTTAAGGACGGAGGCACGGGAGACGGTTCTTCTGCGGATAAAGCTGTGGGTACGTTGCAAGATGCTTATGCCGCTCTTGATCTCAGCAAGGATTGTATTATAGTGGTTTGCGGACCTCTTACCCAGACTGCTGTCTTTGATTACGGCACTGACTATACAGGTTCCGTAACTATCACCTCAGTTTATGGCGGCATTGACTACTCCGATGTTGCGGATGCGGTATTCTCGCCCAAGGCAGTGCGCCTCGTGCTGCGCGGCGCAACTACATTTGAGAATGTCAATATAAATATGCTTGGCGACTTTTATCTTGTAGTGGCACAGTGTAACCCGTTTACTTTAGGCGAGGGCGTTGAAATGACTTTCGCGGGTAACACCACAGGTTTGGGCGTTGCTAACGCGTTCAGCATTATCGGCGGCTTCCAGAATGGCCAGAGCAATCCTCCAACAACATGCGGCAAGGACGTAAATATTACCGTGCTATCCGGAGAGAATCTCCTTATCGTTGCCTATAACCGTCAGCTTTCAGCAAGTAATCATACCGGCAAGGCTAACATTACCGTTGGCGGCACCGCACAGGTTGGATGCCTTTATTTTACCAACGTCAACAAGACAGATTGTTACGGCGGTGACGTTGAAATAACAGTTAAAGATAATGCAACCGTTAAACATATTGTAGGTGATCCTGATAAGGCTACAACCGTTAACAGCCTTACTGTCAATTGGCTTGGCGGCACTATCGAATCCGCAAGCACCACGGATGCTGTTGTATCAGGACTCCCCTTTAACACAGTAAATACCACAGTTTGTACAAACGGCAACGTTCTCAAGTATAATTCCCAGATAAAGAACAACTCTTATTTCGAGACTACAGCCGAAGCCTTTGACAATCTTATTGATATCTCCGATGGCGGCAGTACCGAAACTCCGAATGTAGTTTCAAACGGCACCTGCGGCGCTGAGGGCGATAACCTCACCTGGACACTCTACGAGAGCGGCGAGCTGGTAATAAGCGGCACCGGCGCCATGGCGGATTGGAAGTCTTCTGGAAGCGTACCGTGGCGGTCTTACCGTTCTACTATAACCAGAGTTGCTATTTTAAGCGGTGTAACAAGTATTGATGATTATGCGTTCTGGTCCTGCGATAATCTTATGAGCTTAGAGGTGTCTGCAAGTGTAACAAGTATCGATGATAGAGCGTTTTATAGTTGTAGAGCGCTTATTGTAATTGATGTTGCGGAGGGTAACAACGCATATTTAGACATAAACGGAGCCCTTTTTACTAAGGATATGGAAACTCTAGTTGCATATCCAGCTGCTAAAGAAGGAGCAGATTATAAGATACCTGATGGTGTAACTAATATCGAAGACTTTGCATTCAGTTATTGCTCTAATCTTACAAGTATAGAAATCCCAGCAAGTGTAAAAAGTATAGGTTATATGGCATTCAGCGGTTGCAGCTCGCTTGCAAGTGTAACCGTCATTTCAGGAGTTGCTCATTTTACCGGCGATGTATTTAAATATTGCCACGAAGAACTCACTATACGTGGCGTGGAGGGCGGTACTGCACAGACCTATGCAACGGCAAACGACCACAACTTTGTTGCACTTGTTGAGCTCACTGCGACAGACTCCGGTACCTGCGGCGACCAAGGAGATAATCTTACCTGGACACTTTATAATGACATCAAGCTTGTAATCAGCGGCAATGGTGCAATGGCAGATTGGACGTATTCTTTGAGCGCACCTTGGGATATTTACCGCTACGATGTAATTAATGTAACTATTTCAAGTGGTGTTACAAGCATTGGTGACTATGCCTTCGAAAATTGCTATGATCTTATAAGCATAGAGATACCTGCAAGTGTAACAAGCATCGGTAATTCGGCGTTCTATCGTTGCACTAATCTTACAATCGTAGAGATATCTGCAAGTGTAACGAGTATCGGTAACAGTGCATTTAATGGATGTTCCTCGCTTACTTCAATTGAGGTGGATGAAGGCAACGCCACATACGCAGACGTAAACGGAGTGCTGTTTACTAAGGATATGAAGACTATAGTTGCATATCCTGCCGGTAAGACTGGAACAAGCTATATAATTCCTGCAGACGTCACAACCATCGGTGACGATGCGTTCGCTTGTTGCAATAATCTTACAATGCTGGAGATACCTGAGGGCGTAACAAGAATTGGTAGTGGTGCGTTTTGGGACTGCTCTAATCTTACAAGTATAGAAATCCCAGCAAGTGTGACACGCATCGGTTATTCTGCGTTCTATGCTTGCACTAATCTTACAAACATAGAGATACCTGCAAATGTAACGAGTATTAGATGGGGGACATTTAGTTGGTGCGAATCTCTTATAAGCATAGAGATACCTGCGAGTGTAACAAATATCGATGGCGATGCTTTCAATGATTGCTATTCTCTCAGAAGTGTAATAGTATACAGTAAAAATGCAACGTTTGGTTCAAAAGTGTTTGAGAATACCGCGGATGACCTTGTAATCAAAGGATATACGGGTTCAACAGCGGAAGCTTATGCGAGTGAAAACGGTCATACCTTTGTTGCTTTTGAGGACGGTGAAATCAAATTCCTTTCCGCATCACTCTCTCTTTATAACGACATTGCAGTAAACTTCAAGGCAAATAAGGAAGTAATGGACGCGGCAGGATTTAGTGAGCCTTATGCGGTGTTCGAATTTAACGGCAACACCTACACCGTACGCGATTACACCGTAGAAAAGATGATGGTAAGCGGAGTTGAGACAGAAGTGTACGTATTCGCTTTTAAGAATCTTACACCCGATAGGATGAACGATACGATAACCGCAACTCTCCACGCTGCGTTTAACGGCGAGGATCACGCAAGCAACAGCGTAAGCTACAGCGTAGCAAAATACTGCTA
>JAZQJQ010000007.1:0-21826 GCA_045541735.1 Eubacteriales bacterium | reverse complement strand
GTTCCATAACGGCGGAAGCACCTCTCATACTTCCGCAACGGGAATGAATTCCGTTTACGGAACCGCGTCGCTTATTATAAACGGCGGTACATTCAACGGTGATATCTACGGAGTTGGCAGAGTCGGAACCCGAGCAAGCGGTCTTACCACTGAAATGGCAGGAACCGTGGAACTGGAGATAAACGGCGGAACCATTACCGGCGTTATCAAGGCCGTTCAGGATACCACCTCAAACGTAACTGCCTCGGGCAAGATAAATGTCACTTGTGCCGCGGCGTATGAGTCGAAGCTTGATAAAACGGGCTTTTCCTCCGTTGTAATTAAATAACGAGTAAAATAAAGAAAACCGCCCAAACGCAGATCCTTCGCTTTTCATGCGCTCAAGGATGACGTGTGTTGGGCGGTTTTTTACGTTGAAATGACAGGCGAAATCTGTGGGGCTCTTAATTAAAACGCAATCCGTTTCCCAAAAATGAAAAAATGTTGATTTTGGGAAACGCACGGTAATAATAAAAATGACTGCATCGGCGATGCAGTCATTTTTATTATTACTTTCTTCTGAGTGCAAAAGGCATTTCGGTCATACGGAGACGTGAGCATCCGTAGGGGTAAAGCACCTTATCCTCGGGGTCGGCGATCGCCTTGGGGGATGAGGGCTTGGGCGCGGGAACGCGCTCATATCCCTCTGCAAGCTCCCAGTTGATACGGGAAAGCTTTGCTTTAAGAACAACAGCGGGATTTGTTTCGGAGAAGGGAACGTCCTTGTCGATACCTTTGAACTCGGGAACGAGCGGAACGTTCTCAAATGCGTAGCGCCATTCGCCCTTGCCTTCGATCTCGTAATCGCAGTATGGGAACTTGCGCTCCACACCTCTCTGGTCTACCCATTCCTTCATAGTCTTTTCGTACTCGCGGGGCAGGGAGAATACAAGCGGACCCATCTCGGCACAGTAAAGTCCCGCGGGGGTGCGTACTATCTTTGCATCCGTTTCGTATTCAACGTGTACGGTCTCCTCGCCCTTCCAGGTCTTCTCTATGGTATAGAAGCCGTCCTTTGCTCTTGCTGCCTTGCCGTTTACGGTGAGGTGCTTAGCATAAGCGGGTACGCGTATCATCAGCTTGGTCTTAACGCCCTCCCCGCACTTAACGGTGTAATCGAATACGGGGCGGAAGGGGAAGTCGGTAGCAAGGCTGACTTCGATAGCCTTGCCGTTTATCTCAGTCTTAACGCTTCCGGGGATGGTAACGGCGCTGACGATTCCGTCCTCAGCCTTCATAAATGCGGAAAGCATCAGCTTAGGCCAGCCTTGCGGCTGGTTGGCGGTGCAGCATCCGAAATGAGGCATAAGGCCGAAGATGTGCGCCTGCTTGCCGACTGTGCGGAATATCGGCTTGCCGGGGAATGTGGTACAGTCGATCTGGTTGCTCATCTGAACGTACTGGTGTGTCCACATGTCCTCGCTTGTGGTTGCGGGAAGCGCGTTGAAGCTTGCCTTTTCGAGGATATCGAGCCATTTTGTGTTTCCGGTGTAAGCAAAGAGCAGCTCACAGCTGAACATCTCCTCAACTACGGCGCAAAGCTCGGTACCCTGAATGGGGGAAAGACCTGCAAGGCACTCGTCGCCGGTAAACAGAGCAACGGGGGTTCCGTTATATTTGTAAAGGTGGTCGTATAATTTTTCAGTGATGCCCGTGTACTCCTCGTCGAGCAGACGGTGGCTTACAGCCTCGTACTTTAAGGACATCATAATGTTAACGATATGGGTCTCCTGAGTCCACTTGTTAAGGGGAGTGATCCAGCGGTTGGTGAGGGAATCCCATTTCGTGCCCTGATCGCGGAGCATTTTTGCGAGGTCCTTTATCCAGTCCTCGTTATATTTGGTGTAGAGCATATCAAGCGCGATAAATGCCTCAAACCAACGGCGCATACCCCAGGCGGAAAGTGTGATCTTGCCTTCCTTCATATATCCGTAGCAATTTTTCATTGCGCGGTAGATAACGCCGGGTATTCTCTCATCACCCGTGCAGTCATAGTATACGGTAAGGGTCTTGGAAAGCAGGAACAGCGCCCAGATATCGTATGTAAAGCGCTTCTCCTCGGTGCAGGGGCAGATCCAGCCGTCCTCGCACTGTCTTTCGATGATGGCATCAACGTACTTCTTTGCGCGCGCCTTCATATCGTCGGAATCAAGCAGATGCGCAAGCGGAATGAATCCGTCAAGCCAGTAGGGAACTCTCTCCCAACCCTCGCAGGTGCCGCCTATCCATGCGCTTTCGCGTACGTCGGGCCACATCTTGTCCAGATTACCGGACTGACCGTTTGCCTCGATCTCAAGCTGACGGAGCATCCAGCCTGCGGGCTTAATTTCTTTTGCGGTAAAAAGCTCGTATTTTTTCATAGCCACACTACCTTTTTATTTAAATTTGCAATGGGGTTTGACATTACAACTTTATTATAGTATAATAAAACCGATTTTTAAATACCTAATTAGCGCAAATATGGGAGAAATTCCGATATGAGTTATCTGAACGGCGGACTGTTTGAGAGTGCGGGCAAATGGATACACCCCAAGAGGATGATAGAAAGCAACGAGCTTATCTACGTTTGCCGCGGCCAGGTCTTTATAGAAGAGGACGGCACGGAATACGTGCTCGGCGAAAACGATATTCTGTTGCTCGAGAGGGGAAAAACTCATTTCGGAACCCAAAAAACCGAAGACGTTGCGTTTTATTGGTTCCATTTTTCGGAGGATATTCCGGCCAAGCTGGTGCGCGGCGCCGCGCCTCAGATATCTGTGCTTATCCGTCAGCTCTTCCATTATGAGAACAGCCCTCAGTACCCGCGCCGCACGCTTGATCTGATGCTGGAGCTTATCTTAACGGAGATAGCCGTTTCCTCATCAGAGCCTTCCGCCGGCGCGCTCGCAGAGCAGATATGCGAATGGGTGCGTATAAATTCCAACCGCAAGATAACTGTTGGCGAGATCTCCCGCAAGTATAAATATAATGCGGATTATCTCAGCCGCCTTATAAAGCAGAAAAAGGGCATAACGCTTGAAAAATATATAATAAAACAGCGCCTCGACTATTGTAAAAAAATGCTTCTTTCATCCGAAAACAATATAAGCGAGATAGCCGTCCTCTGCGGTTTTGAGAGCTATCAGCTTTTTTTGAAGTTTTTTGAATATCACGAAAAGATGTCGCCGTCGGCGTACCGTAAGCTGTATTGCGGTATACATATGAACAGCCATTGACCTATGCGCAATTATTAATTAATTGTTTCAAACTTGCATATACTAATACCGAGCCGGCAAGCTCCGTATGTTTACACCAAAAATATTTTAATTTTTTTAATAAAAGATATTGAAAAAACATCTGTTACGGTGTATAATATGCATGTAAACAGCTTTACGGTGTGCTGTATTAACACTGTTTATGCAAATACGTTTCACAATGTACGGCACAGAAACATTGTTTATGCAAACACGCTTCACAATGTGCGGCACAGAAACATTGTTTACCAACCCTCGGTACAGTGCCGGGGGTTTTCCTTTTGAGGGTGATGATATGATCGAAAGAGGCCTATATTATGCTACTAAAGATTTTACCGATTTAGTAAAATCTGTGGGCGGTGAATGGAATGACCCCAAGCATCGACCCATTGTGTGTCTTGTGAAGTCAACGGAGAATGACGATCTGTATTGGGCGATTCCTATGGGGAATTGGAATCACAGAACTCCCGAGCAACAAATTCGTTTGCGTTCTTATCTGGATTTGCCAAGCCGTGATATTCGCTCTTGTTACTATCATATCGGAAGAACGACAAATCGATCTATTTTTTTCATCAGTGATGCAATACCGATTATTGATAGATACATAGACAGCGAGCATTTTGGAGCGGATAAAAAGCATTTTGTAATTAAAAATCCTAAATTGATTGCTGAATTAGAGCGTAAGCTATTTAGAATACTTGCCATCGAGAATGCTGACAAAAATCATTTTCGTCAGCATATTACAGACGTTAAAAACAGATTGTTGGAAGAATTAAAAGAACAATAAAAACGGCACATATACAAAATATACAGAATGGAGTGATCTTTATGAGTTGGAATTTTACAATGGCAAATTATGATGCCGTTTGGGGATTTGCGGTACAGCTTGGATTGTTGCTGCTGTTTTTAATGCTTGGAAATATTCTGCGGCGCGTCGTTCCGCTGTTTAGAAAGTGCCTTGTTCCGTCCGCGCTTTTGGGCGGAGGTCTGTTGCTTGTTGTAGACATTATCTGCAAGCAGTTTGGCTTTATGCTTGTTGACAACCGTCTTATGCAGGTCATCACTTATCACTGTCTGGCGATCGGCTTTGCGGCCATGTCGCTGAAAACGGAGAAAAGCACCCACAAGACCAACCGCGCGCAGGTGTTGGAGTTCGGAGCCTTGCAGGGCGGTACGTATATGCTGCAGGCATTCGCGGGACTGGGTATTACGATCGTGCTGTTCCTGATCACCCGCTACGGTAATAAAGTTATCTCCTATATATGCGGACTTATCCTGCCTCTTGCTTACGGACAAGGCCCCGGAAATGCGCTCAGCTGGGATATCAATTTCACCAACACTGCCGCCGCACAGTTTGCGGGTAACGGCAGCTTCGGTCTTTCGCTTGCTTCTATCGGCTTTGTTGTGGCATCTGTTTTCGGTGTGCTGTACATCAATCTTCACAAAAAGCACGGAGGACTGTACGTACGTAAGGAAGGGCCCTCCAAGTCTGCTGAAGCAGTTGACGGGCAAGGCAGGGATGAGCTCCCCGATAACGAGTCTGTGGATAAGTTTACGCTGCAGGCGGGCTTTGTGGCGCTAGCTTACGCGATCTCCTTCGGGTTTATGGTCTTCCTCGGAAGTCTTTCCAACTTCACAAACAATATTGCTTGGGGCTTCAATTTCCTTTGGGCATCTCTTGCGGCTATGCTGATCAGATTCGTTGTTAAGCGCCTGCGCAGGCATAATCTGATGCACCGCGAATACATAAATAACTATCAAATGGATAGGATCTCCGGATTTGCATTCGATCTGATGATCGTTGCGGGCGTAGCGGCAATTGAGATCAACGATATCAAAAACTACATCCTGCCCATTGTTATTCTCAGCGCGGTCGGTACCGTCGTTACGTATATCTACATCCGCTTGGTCGCTAAGGAATGCTTCAAGGGCTTCGAGCACGAATTTTTCCTGATGAGCTTCGGTACTATGACGGGTACGGCTTCAAACGGCATGATACTTATGAAGGAGATCGACCCCGGTCTGAGAACACCTATCTCAAGTCTTTATATTTTATCCAATTTCCCCGCTATGGTAATGATAGCGCCCCTGCTGCTCTTCCTAAACTTTGCAAGCGGATCGCTTACAAATGCAGTAATTGCGTGTATAATGTTCTTTGTACTGTGGGTAGCTTATACGGTATATCTGTTTAGGAGAAGGATATTTAAAAAGCGTTATGCCGATAAGCCGGTTGCCGTTTGGAAGGACGAGCTGTAAAAGCTGCGGCTGAAAGGAACAGTTAATGGGAAAAAAAGAAGAAAAAACAAACGTAATGCGCATTCTTGATGCGCTGAAGGCGGAATACGAGTATTTCACCTACGATAACGGCGCGATGAGCGCAGACGAGATCGCGCGCGCAATAGGAGTTGATCCGCAATCACTGTATAAAACGCTTGTATGTGTCGGTAAAAGCGGACAGAACTATGTGTTTATGGTGCGCAGCGAAGGAGAGCTCGATCTAAAAAAGGCGGCACGCGCGGCGGGCGAAAAATCAATGGAAATGATACCGCAGAAAACGCTGCTTCCCCTCACCGGCTACATTCACGGCGGCTGCTCTCCCATCGGAATGAAAAAGCAGTTTGCCACGTTTATCGACGAAATTGCAGAAACAAAACCGCTCATTTGTTTTTCGGGTGGCAAGGTAGGGCACCAAGTGCGCACTACGCTTGAAAACCTGCGCAAAGCCGTACCCGTAACGAGCGCGGATATTGTTAAATAACAAAAGGGGGTGTAAAGAAACTTGAGTTTCTTTACACCCCTAGGGGATAGGAAAAAATGGCTGGAATGGGCAAATATCCACCCGTGAGGCGTACTGGCGTACGTCGAGGGTGGATTTTGTCCCATAGCAAAAAAGAGAATTTTATAGAAAAACTCATTTTTTGAGTTTTTCTTACCTTAATTTATGTTTTTAAGAGCATTGAAACCATTGTGTTTTCAATGTTTTTTCTCTTTTTTGCGGTCCGGTCTTTTTTACATCCCCTTTTACTTAATCAATCGCAAACACCAAGTACATAACGAGCTTTTTGTACCACGGCATTTTATTTACCTTGGCAACCAGTTTTTTGCGGAATACTTCAAATTCCTCGAGCTCCTGCTCTGATACGGTGTGTTGGCTGAATCTTGCTTTTAACGCAATATATTCAAGGCTGTCAGGCACGGCAATTCCCGTCATCTTCGCCGAAAATACGCACTGCCTAAAGCGGGCAAGCGCGGTCTCGTTTGGTATTTTGCCGTTCCAGCGCTCGCGCCTTGCGGTTCTGCGGATGCTTGCCTGCAGTATGGCAGCCGCCAAAGCAAGCGCTATATAAAGCAGTCTTTTTGCCCATTTTGGTACCTCAAGACCGTCCTCCGCTTTTGTGCCGTTGCCGTTCGGCTCATCGGTTTCGCCGATCGTATCGGAGGTGTCTTCGGAGCTTTGCGGTTCCTCCGTTTGCTGAGGCTCTTCGGTGAGCGGAGGCGTTGTAACAGCTTCCGTCTCCTCGGTAACGGGCGGCTCGGTATCCGAGGTTCCGTCTTCCGGCAACGTATCTTCATAGAATGCTTCCGCCGGCGTTACCTCAAGCACGCGCCACACTCCCGAGCGCGAGTCGTAGTATTCTGCCCAAGCATGCGCACGGCGGTTGGTTACTGCTGTTTTTGCGCCTGCTCTGCATTGCACAAAGTAGCCTTCCACGTAACGTGCGGGAATGCCTGCGGCGCGCAGCAGTACGGTAGCGGCGGTGGCGTAATGGGCGCAATAACCCGTTTCGCTTTCAAAAAGGAACCATTTTGCAAAGTCCTCACCCGCATTTCCCATCGGATCGGTAAAGCGGTAGTATGCCGCGCTGTTACTGACGTATTCTCTTATGCTTTCGATCTTTACGGGCGCTGCCAGCATGGGGTCTGTTATCTGTGTAATGAGTGCTCTTGCCCATTCGTACGTTTCCGGCGGCAGCTCGGTGTTGGAGGCTGTGTAGCCGCTTAACCCGGACGGTTTATCGGTTACGGTAAACGTATACTTCTTTTTATTATCCTTGTTTTGCAAATAACCGTTTATAAGGTAATTTCTGTTAACGGGATAATAGGGAAAAAACACGGCGTTTGATATACGGCTTGTGGTTACGGTCAGTATTCCGATGGGCGAGGAACCCGAGTTAAAGGTGTCTCTGCGTCCGTCAGCCGATACCCAGGATACGCCGTCGTACGTATCGTAACTCCGTCCGCGCAAGTAGATCGGTCCGTCAAAGGTCGATTCCACCGTCATAACCGTGTAGGTTAAGTTAGTTAATGGGCGGAGATTGCGCAGATCGATCGACGTAGCGGCAGAAATGCCCGAACCGGAGTCACCAAACATACCCTCGAGGGGTGATCCGGAGCTTTCAAAAAGACTTTCTAACTTTTCGTTCAGTTTTGCCGCTCGGTTTACGTAGCCCTCCTCGGGAACAAGCGTAAACAGCATTGCAAGTGCCAATGCCGCGGCGCACGCCGTGCGCAGGGTGAGCGGCATAAAGCCTTTCGGGTCCTTACGTCTGACACGGTCGGTTATCAGCAGTACAGCTATGCCCGCCATACTCATATACATATACACGGCATCCGGCTGGGTGAGCTTTACGGGCAGCAATGTAATAAAGGGGAGCAGCACTGCTGCAAGTGCGGACCACAAGCGCTTACGGCGGCAGATGCAGAAGCTTACTGCGGCGGCGGTAAGAAAAGCGATGATCAACAGAACGAGCTGGGACTCATCGGTCTTGTTATTGCCAATGGCTTTGATACTGTACACCTTTTGGTAGCCGGTCGTAAGCTTTCGTAAAAATGAGCTGAGCTGATCGGCAACGTTGGAGTTGATGTACAGCCAATATCCGCCTCCTGCCGACAGCAACAGCACGGCACACCAGCCGTATTTGAAGTAAAACAGCAAGGCACATACTGCGGAGAACACGGCGCACCAAGGGATGCACCAACGTACAGGTACCGCAAGGTCAAGACCGGTCGCGAACTGTCCTGCAGCACTTACTGAAAACAGAAAGGCGAGCAATGCGCCGATAAGGCATTGAAGCGGAGAACTACGCTTCATCCGGCTCACCTCCTATGTGGTAGTGCCAGAGAGCCTTGATTTTATGCTCGTTGACAGAACCTTTTGGGGCAAATGGCGCGCAAAGCAAGGCATCTATGCAGGTCTTCCATTCCGTTTCCTCGCGGATGATCCAATTTTCCATCCCTCTTTCCGTCAGCGCAAGAACCTCAAACGCTATCCCGTGAGCTCTCAGGTAATTGCCGTAGCACTGCAGACGGATAAACTTTCTGTCAAGCTCTTCCGGAGAGCCGTTGATATCGAGTGTAAGAAGTGCAAGTCCCTGATCCGGCTCCATCGGTTCGCGCAGCATCAGCTCGTCTGCCTTCGCCGAGAGCTTCCAATGTATCAGGTTCAGTGTGTCTCCCGGGCGGTAAGGGCGTATTTCGTGATTCTCCGAAAAACCGCCTCCGCGCTTTACGCGCAATGAGCGAGCAAGTATACTCTTAAATTCTTCGGGTACGGTGAGCTTTAAGCTTTTCGGCATTACCCGCACGATGGCAGAGGGCGCCTTCCTTACCCTGAATCTAAAAAGACCCAAATAGTCATATACCGCCGTGCCGGAGGCGCTTACGGCAAGAGCGCCGCAATGCTCTGACGGTAGACAGCTGCCGGGGCTGACTATCCATTTTTCGCCGGTTATAGGTTTTGTTATCTTTATTTTGTATCTGTAAGGCGGGCATCCCGCAGAACAGCGCGCCTTTGCTATCACTTTTGCCTCTGCTTCTTGCACTATACGCTCGGCAACTTCAAGCTCTATCCTCATCCGCAGTATACTTCTGAGGCTTAAAGCAAGCGAGATGAGCGGAAGTATCAGCAAGGCAAGAAGAATTATCCAAGAGATCCATTCCTCGTAGGCAATGTAAAAAACAAAGCTTGCTATCACCGCAAGGACGTATAATATCCTGTTTTTTGCCATATCAGCGCGTTTTTGGAGCGGGGATGCGCTCAAGTATATCGCGGAGCACGTCTTCAGCGCTCCTACCTTCCGCTTCTGCTTTGGAGGAAAGAAGCAAACGGTGCGCCACAGTCCATATAAAGACGTCGCGCACGTCAGAAGGTATCACGTAATCACGTGCGTGGAGCTGCGCTGCCGCCTTTGCCATGGCGGTAACGGCAAGGGTCGCACGCGGACTTGCGCCGCGAAGAATATATTCCGAGCTTCGTGTAGCCGTGATAAGGGCAACTATGTATTTGACCATTGCTTCGTGCACGTAAGTGTTTTCGACCTCTTTCTGCAAAGCGGCGAGGTCGTCTCGGCTCATCAGCGGATGGAGCTGTTTTAAGGGATCGATGCCTTGGCGGTTAAGTACCATAGCCATCTCGTCCTCGGGATTCGGATATCCGAGGCTGAGGCGTACTGCAAAACGGTCCATCTGGCTGTCTGGAAGCATCTGCGTACCTGCGGCGCCGGTCGGGTTTTGCGTAGCAATAACGATAAACGGCTGCGGCAGAGGGTGGCTGATACCATCCACGGTCACCTGCCCTTCCTCCATTGCTTCAAGGAGGGCGGATTGCGTGCGCGAGGTCGCGCGGTTCAGCTCGTCTGCAAGAAAGAGATTGCAAAGCACAGCGCCCTTTTGATAGCGCATCTCTCCCGTATTCTTATCGGGTACAGAATAACCCGTTACGTCGGAAGGCAGAACGTCGGGAGTAAACTGTACACGGTTGTAATCAAGGTCAAGTACGTGCGAAAACGCAAGCGCCATCGTCGTTTTTCCAACGCCGGGCACGTCCTCAAGGAGGATATGTCCTTTGGCGAGGATAGCGGTAAGCACCTGCTGGAGGACCGTGTCCTTTCCGACTACAGCGTTTCGCACCTGCGCAAGTATATTATGGGCATATAAAGCAGCGGAAGATTCTTTCGTTTTCATTTTGTCCCTCCCGTAAGAAGTCTTGTGTGATAAGTATAACAGATAAATATGAATAAATAAAGAATAGAAGGCAAATTAATGTATTCATTAGCGAAGCGACTTCATTATTCATTATTCATTAGAAAAGTCGCGAAAGGATTAATGAATAATGAATGATGAATATTGAAAAATGAATAATACAAAAAGAAAAAGCCGCTAACGCGACTTTTCTTGTCATTTAGTTTGATTCTCCTTGGCAGTGTTAATGGAAGCAATCAATATTTTCTTTATCTCTAAGCAGTCTGTTAATAGCGATTTCCCTATATCATCCGTTATATATTCCGAAGCCGCAAGAAGCTTTAACCAGTATTCCGTTTCAGCCGTTTCCTTCAAAGCAATATGCATTTTTGAGATGAAGTCCGCTTTGCTTTGTCCGTAGTTAGCTTCGTTAATGTTAGCACCTATGCTTGTACCGCTTCTGACGATCTGTTTGGATATAACAGTTTCTTTTTTTGTTTTAATCAAATATTGATGAAGCTTAATTATTCGTGATGCAAAAATAATAGATTTATCAATTAACAAATTTTCTCTCATATCCAACACCGTCCTTTTGAAGTATTGTATCATTGTCGGAGCTATATATCAATATAAAATTTAGTCATTGTAATTGAATTATTCATTATTCATTAGCGAAGCGACTTCATTATTCATTATTCATTAGAAAAGTCGCGAAAGGATTAATGAATAATGAATGATGAATATTGAAAAATGAATAATACAAAAAGAAAAAGCCGCTAACGCGACTTTTCTTTTTGGTGCCGGTGACGGGGGTCGAACCCGTACGGTATCGCTACCACCGGATTTTGAGTCCGGCACGTCTGCCAATTCCATCACACCGGCTTGTGCTTGAAATTTCTTTCGTATACATCAGAACGTGCGATAGCCACGACCTTGACGTACGCAGGTACGTCTGCGCCCGCGCCTATCTTCGTTCTTCGTCTACGAAAGAAATTTACTGCGCCCAAGCTATACTTGGTTGCTTAAATATTAGCAGCTTGACGTACGTAGATACGCCTTCACTTTGCCTTTTCTTGCTTTCTTCGTCTACAGAAAGATTTCTGCGGAAAAGTTTTCTCTGGAAATTTTCCCGTATACTTCAGAAACCTACGAAAAAGCAGTTCGCCGTACATTTGTACGCCTTCACTTTGCTTTTTCTTGCTTTCTTCGTCTACAGAAAAATTTCTGCGGAAAAGTTTTCTCTTGAAATTTTTTGGTACACTTGTAGGGGGCGACGTCCTCGACGCCCCGTTTTTTGACGTACGTAGATACGCCTTCGCTTTGCTTTTTCTTCCTTTTCTATTACTTCTTATCTGCGGGCGGATGATATCCGACGCTACACGGGCATTTTCATTACATTCCCCGATGCCCGAAGGCATCGGGGATATGTACTGTTTTTAATTACTCTTCGTCAGCTGCGGGAGCTTCTTCGGCAACGGCCTCTGCAACTTCCTCTGCTGCCTCGTTCTTGAGGTCGCGGAGAAGAGCGCGGATGGAAAGGCTTACCTTCTGCTTTTCGTCGTCGATAGCGGTGATCTTAACGTTCACCTCATCGCCTACCTTGAGCTCGTCCTCGGGCTTCTCGATCTTGTGGTCTGCGATCTGAGAAATGTGGATAAGACCGTCAACACCGTCGATGATCTCAGCAAATGCACCGAAGGGCAGAATGCTTACGATCTTAACGGGGATAACGTCGCCAACCTGATGCTGACCTGCGAATACGAACCAGCTGTTCATCTCGGGGGTCTTGTAGCCGAGAGAAATGCGGTGCTTCTCAACGTCAAAGGACTTAACGAATACTTCGATCTCGTCACCGACGTTAACAACTTCGCTGGGGTGCTTGATGCGCTTCCAGGAAAGCTCGGTGTTGTGAACCATACCGTCAACACCGCCGATGTCTACGAATGCGCCGAATCCGGTGAGGCTCTTAACGCGGCCGACGTAGTGCTTGCCTTCCTCGATAGAAGCCCAAACCTCTGCCTCGCGTGCCTTCTTCTCCTCGTCCGCAACAGAGCGGATGGAGCCGTAAGCGTGGCGTCTTGTCGCGTTGATGTCGATAATGCGCATCTTTTCAACCTTGCCAACGAGTGCGGTAAGGTCTGCATCCTTGGGAAGACCGGTGTGGCGGCCGGGGATGAACACGCGGTTGCCGTTTACGATAGCGATAACGCCGCCGCGAACAGCCTCGGTGATCTTGCCTTCAAGGATCTCGCCGCTTTCCTTAGCGGCAACGAGGGTGCCCCAGTTCTTCATGGAGTCAACTCTCTTCTTGGACAGGGTAGCCATACCTTCGATGTCGCTTACCTTGATCACGAATGCTTCAAAAGTATCGCCTACTTTGTAAAGATCCTCAAGCTTAGCTGCGGGATCGTCGGTAACCTGGTCTCTCGGAATAACACCGGTAACCTTGGCACCGATGTCAACGCCAAGCTCGCCTGCAGTTACGGAAGTAACGGTGCAGGGAACCACATCTCCTGTATTTAATGTTTTGAGAGAGCTTTCAAGGAGCTCCTCAAAATTTTCCATGGTGAAATCATTAGTCATCTTGTTTACAACCTCCTCAATTATCACACTCGGCGTAGATGCTCCCGCGGCGATGCCAACTTTGCCCGCACCCATGAAAAATTTTGGGTCGAGCTCCGATGCCGTCTCTATCCACACGGTCTTCGGGCAGTTCTCACGCGCGGTCTCGTAAAGCTTTTTTGAATTGGAGCTTGACCTGCCGCCTATGATTATCATACCGTCCGAATTCCGTGCAAGCTCCGCAGTGCCTGCTTGCCGATTTTCAGTGACATTACATATTGTATCAAACATTTCCGCATTTGTACATAGGTTTTTGATTTTTTTTTGAGATTTTTTCCACAGATTTGTGCTCTGCGTTGTCTGAGATACCGCTATAACGCGGCTTTTTTTGCCAATCTCGGAAAAAAGCTCCGGGTCTATCGCATCAGGATCGGAAAAAACCGTGACCTCTCCCCGTGCGTGTCCCTTTATTCCCTCGACCTCGGGGTGGCTTTTGGTGCCGAAGAGCAGAAGATGAGTGCTGTCTAACGTGTTTTCGGCAACTATTCTGTGTATGCGCCGCACAAACGTGCAGGTCATGTCACGTACCTCAAATGCAGGATGTTCGCGGCTGAGTCCGGCGAGAAGCTCCTCGCTTTCTGCGCCTATTCCGTGCGCGCGGATAAACAGCAGGGTGTGTTTGCCGTTATCGGATTCCTTTGCTATCCTCCCGCAGTCGCAAAGCTCCACTGTTTCCACTCCGCGCTCCTCCAGCATCTCCATATACGTCGGGTTGTGGATAAGCTCTCCAAGTACGCATATTCTTAACTCCCGTCCGGAATCGAGAGCGTTTTCGATTTCCTTTGTTGCGCGCAAAACTCCCGGGCAAAATCCGGAATTTTCAAGTACTGTCAGCTCCATTTGCCCGTTTCCTCCATCTCACACGCGCGCACAAACAGGTTTTTCATAGCCTCGGCGTTCGTTTCGCCGTACTCTGCAAAGCTTTCCGGATATACCGGCGGTGCAACGAACACCTCCTGCTTGGAAAACAGCCGCACACGTCTGTTTTTTGCCTTGATGTAAACGGGTATTATAGGCACGTTCGCCTTTTTTGCCACAAACATAGCTCCGCCGTGTACCGCGGTCGTCTTGGGGTCAACACCCGGATTGCGGTGCCCCTGCGGAAATATAACTGCGCAGTTGCCCGCTTCCGCAAGTGCGATCGCCGTCTTCAGCGCGCCGACGTCGCCCTTCTTTCTATCTACGGCATAGGCGCCGAGAGCGCGGAAAAGGCATCCGAGCGGCCAGAAGAAAAGCTCCTTTTTTGCCATATATTTAAGCGTTCTGCCGCGAAAAACGCAGGCAATTACGGGAATATCGGCAAAGGATATGTGGTTAGGGCAGATAACGCACCCGCCCTCGGGCAGAGAGATGCTTCCGTATGCCTTGTGCGGCCACAGAAATTCGGCAAGGCCGTGGAAAACGGCTACGAAATTATTGTAAAAACGGCTCGTTTTTCCGTCGTTTTTATTCTGCGATAAGCTTCTTTTCTCGGGCAAAGCGAATTACCTCGTCTATTGTTTGTTGTAGGTCGATCTGCGAATTATCAAGCAGGATCGCATCATCTGCAGGGGTAAGAGGGGCAACGTCGCGGCTGCTGTCGCGTGCATCACGCTCGTTTTGCTGGGCGATAAGCTCCTCAACGCTGGTCACGATGCCTTTTTCCGTCAGCTCCGCATATCTGCGCCTTGCTCTCGCCTCCGCGCTTGCGGTAAGAAATATCTTCAGGTCGGCATCGGGCAGGATCACGGTGCCGATGTCTCTTCCGTCCATGATAACGTCGCGCTTGTCGGCTATCTCTCTTTGCAGGGAAAAGAGAAAGCTTCTCACCTCCGGCACTGCAGAAACGGATGAAGCGTAGTGCGATACCTCGGGTGTGCGTATCTTGTCAGTAACGTCCTCCCCGCACAGATAAACGTGCTGTGCGCCGTCTTCGTTTGACATCTCCACGGTAAGGGAGGGCAGCAGAGCGATAATGCCGGCCTTATCTGCGGCATCAACGCCGTTTCTTATGGCGTAAAGTCCCACCGTGCGGTACAGCGCACCCGTGTCCACGTAAGTGAGTCCGAGCTTTGCGGCAACACCCTTCGCAAGGGAGCTTTTTCCCGCGCCGCTGGGTCCGTCAATGGCAATTTTTAAGGTTTTGTTCATTTTTTTATCTCTTCTCTTTTATCTTTTATCTACGTTCAAACGCCGCTCGACTGCGTGTTTTATGACCACGCTATGCTTCGCGCGGCAGAAGCAGCGGTCGACCACGCTATCTGCAGATTGTATCCGCCCGTGAGTGCATCCACGTCAATTGTCTCGCCTGCAAAGTAAAGACCCGGGCAGAGCTTGGATTCCATCGTTTTCGGATTTATTTCTTTAACGGAAACACCGCCTGCGGTAATTACCGCTTCGTTTACGGGGCGCATAGCGGAAAGGCGGATGGGGAAACGCTTTAAAAGCTCGGCCATGCGCCGTCTTTCTTCCTTTGTTATAGAATTGGCCTTTCTGTGCTTGTCTATGCCGGCAAGGCGCGCAAAGCATTCCGTCATTTTTGCCGGCAAAAGTCCCGACAGTATGTTGATAAGGTCCTTATTGGGCGCCGCCGCAAGATCGGAAAGCAGTCTTGAGTCTAATTTCTGCATATCGAGCGCCGGTTTGAGGTCGATATATGCCGTAAGCGCGGAGATGTCCTTATCTCTTATGTGCGCGCTTGCGGAAAGCACCATGGGTCCGCTGATGCCGAAATGGGTAAACAGCATCTCGCCGAAATCCTCGTATAGCGGTTTTTTGCCGCCGTCCTCTATCCTCAGCGCCACGTTTTTAAGCGAAAGACCCATCATCTCTGCGCAAAGCGCGCGGTCGCGTGCCTCTATCGGCACAAGCGAGCCTCGGCAGGGGACTACCGTATGTCCGAGCTTTTCGGCAAAACGCATTCCGTCGCCGTCTGAGCCTGTGAGCGGATAGGATATTCCGCCCGTTGCAATGATAACGGCATCGTAACGCTCGGTGCCCTTTTGCGAAACGACGGAAAACGTGCCGTCGCTGTTCTTTTCGATTCTTTTTACGGGGCAAAGCAACCGTATATCCGCTTTCGAGGCGTATTTTTTTAAGGCATCGACAATGTCATACGACTTTTGCGATACGGGAAAAACGCGTCTGCCGCGCTCCGTAACGAGGGCAACGCCCAGCCTTTCAAACAGCGCCTTTACGTCCTCCGGCGTAAATTCAGCCACTGCTCCGTAAAGAAAACGCGGGTTTGATATTACGTTGTTGAGTATCTCCTGCGGCGGGCAGTCGTTCGTAAGATTACAGCGCCCCTTGCCCGTGATGGCAAGCTTTCTGCCCACAGCCTTGTTTTTTTCAAAAACGGTCACGCCGCAATCGGGGGCAAGCTCGCATATAATACCTGCGGCAAGCAAACCCGCGGCGCCCGCTCCTATTATACATACACGCATATTATTTATGCTTCTGATATACGTCGAACTCTTCCCAAAGCGATTCAAGCTTGTCGAAGCGCTCTTCGATCTCCGACTGCTTCTTCTTACCGATGGCAACGGTTATAGCGTTGATAACGGAAAGGGGAGCAACGAGCGAGTCGATATAGCTTGCCATATCGCTCTGTGCCACAAGCACCTCGGAGGCGTGCTCGGCGATGGGGGATTTGCGGTTGTCGGTAAGTGCTATAACTCCCGCGCCTATCTGGTGCGCGTACTCGACGGCGTTTACTATACGGGTGGAGTAGCGCGGAAAAGAGATGGCGATAAGCACGTCGTCCTTCGTCATAGGGAACAGACTTTCAAATACCTCGCTTCCGCTTGTGGTATGGACAAGGCGGATATTGTCGAAAACAAGGTTAAGACTGTAGGAAAGGAAGGAAGCAAGAGAAGCCGAGGAGCGCACACCCATAATAAATATCTGCTTGGCACCTATTATTCTGTCAACGGCGCGGTGAAAATCCTCGCGGCTGATGGCATCGAGGGTGGAGCGTATCTTTTCCGAATCGGAGATAAGCACCTTGTCAAGCAGCTCTCCGTCGCCGATGCGGTTATTAGTTACGGCAATGCGCTGGTTATAGGTAAGGCGGGTGCGGATTATCTCCTGCAGAGATCTCTGCAGCTCGGGATATCCGTCAAAGCCGAGCTCTATTGCAAAGCGTACGACCGTGCTCTCGGAAACGCCTACAAGCGCACCCAGGCGGGCTGCGGTCATATACGCCGCCTTGTCATAGCTGTTTATCAGATAGTGCGCGATAAGCTTCTGCCCTTTTGAAAAGGTAGGCATTTTTTCTTCAAGGATATGGATAAGGTCACCGTTCATATGTCACACTCCGATTTCTGCATTACGCAAGATTTAGAGAAGAATATTGCAAAACTATCGTTTCATTTTAACATTATCAGCTGAAAATGTCAATGAAAATAGTGTTTTTTGCAATAAATAACCCCGGAAATTCAAAAAGGATGCAGAAAAAACGTGTTCCTGTATCCTTTTTATTATTTAAGTTATCTCTTTTTAGCTTTTAATATAACGGCAAATGCGATCGCCATGATCGCCGCACCTACGGTTGCGCTTGCGGCAATTATCAGCGCCGTGCTGACGCCTTCCTCTTTGTTATCGGGGGCGGGAGCTTCCGTTTGGGGGATCTCCGTTATGTTAGGCTCGGTCACGGGGTCTATTACGGGGTCTGTTACAGGGTCTGTCACGGGCTCAGTCACCTGCACGGGAGGCTCTGACTTTGTATCCATAGTAAATGAGAACTGATTAACGGAGCGGTAGAACATTTCCTTTACCGTGGAGTAGTATTCAACGGTCACGTTCCGTCCGTCCTCGGAAAAATAGAGCATTGCGACCATTCCGAGACCGCCGAGAGATTTATCCGTGCCCTGGGGGTCTACAAGCATCTGGCTTACGGTGTTTCCGTTTTCGCCCTTCGTTTGTGTTAAAACAACGCGGTCGCAGGGGTCGTGTCCGCTTATAACAAGCACGATGTTTTCATGCTTTGAGATAAGCTTTTCCCACATATGGTCTCCGTTATTGGAACCGCCCGTAGTCGCGGGAGGGCAAACGTCGTTCTGGTCAAGCGTAGTACCGTCGCGGAACAGATATGCGTGAGTCGTTATTATTACGTTGCGGTCGGGATACTGCTCGCAAAGCTTGCCTGCCCATTCGAGCGCCTTGTCATTTGCTCCGTAATCAAGCGTGATAAAGAGGTATTTTACCTCGCCGATATCAAGTGTGCGGTAGGTGTACATCATTGAGGAGTTGAAGCTTCCGCCGAATACCTCTTTATAGTCCTTCCACGGGAATGCCTTGGTGTAGGTGGCTATACTGTCGTGATTTCCGCGAACGATATTATAATCCACCTTGCCGTCAAGCGAGTGGATGGCTGTCTTTGCGCGCTCCCATTCCTCCGCACCGCTTTTTTCGGTTATATCGCCGAGTCCGAGGACGAATCTTATCTTCTTTTTCTCAATATTATCAAGTATCCATTCATATATAGTACCGAATTTATCGGGGTAGGTATAATTCATTACCTGAGTGTCGCCCACAACTGCAAACGAATATGCGTAATCGGTCACCTCTGCTTTATCCTCGGGCTTTATCCACAGCTCGTTTGAGGAGTATCGGAGGTCGTAGCCGTTAGCGCTCTTATCGGCGATATCCGCATCCACTTTTGCACCGGAAAGGTCGTAATGTGCTATCAGTCCGTCGGTTGCAGCACCGGTGATATCCTCCGCTGTGCGCACGGTCGAATAAATAGAGGCAGAGCGTATCTCTCCCTTAAAATACTGTACGTTGCCGCTTCTCAGGTCGCCGCCAAGGCACAGCCCGCTTGCGGCAAGGGTATCCTCGCGCCCCTTGTCGGTTATTGCCAACGTCTGCTTCAGCTTTCCGTCGATATAGCAGAACACCTTGCTTGCGGCGAGGTCGCGCACTATGCAAACGTGTACCCATTTGCCCGTACAAACGTTTATACCGGTAAAGGTCCAGTCTGCGGTCTCGCCCTTGGAATCCGTCCAATAAAGGCGAGGCCTGCCGCTTTTGTGTATCTCGAAATTGATTATCGAGCGGCCTGCGCCGTAATTTCCGAGTATAACGCCCGAGCGGTCGGCGGCGGCGGTGCGGGGCAGCTTTACCCAAGCCTCAAAGCTGTTCGGCGTTTCGGAAAGGCCTTTTACGGGGAAATACGATACCTGCGCGCTGAAATTCAGTCCGCTTTCCTCCGCAAGTACCGCAGGAGCGGTCGAAAGTATCATAACGAGGCTGAAAAAAACGCATAGCATCCGAATATAAGCTTTCATTTTATTCTCCTTCCTTTAGCCGTAGGGCAGGGGCTTGCTCCCGCCTCAACAAATAGGAAACAACGGCGGGAGCATGCCCCCGCCCTACATACGTGAGGCGGTTTATTTTTCGGTTGAGACTATAACACAGCAGATGGGCTTACCCTCGCGCATAAAGTTCTCCTCATACTCGGTGGTAATGTTTTCTGCCGCACGGCTGCTGTTGTGCAGATCGGTGGTTGCAAATTCAACGGTAAGCCCCGCATTGCGGTATTCCTCAACGGAATATTCAAAAAGGTCGACGTTGTCGGTCTTTTGTATTATCTTTCCTCCGGGGGCAAGCAGCTTTTTATAGGTATCAAGTCTGTCGGGCGCGGTAAGGCGGCGTCTGTGATGTCCCTTCTTGGGCCACGGGTCGGAGAAATTGAGATAGATAACGGAGATGCTGTGCTCGCTGAACATTTCCTCAAGCTCCTCCGCGTGTCCGCAAATGAAGCGGAGATTGTTCTTTACCTCGTCTTTGCGCGCCATAGCCTTTTCAAGTGCGTTGATGATAACGTTCTCCACCTTTTCCATAGCGTAGAAGTTTATCTCGGGGCGGGCGGCGGCATTTTTAACGGCAAAGGCGCCCTTGCCGCAGCCGATCTCCAGATGGATCTCGCCCTTTTTGTTAACAAAGGGCGCGCTTGCATCTGCCTTTGTTATTTCTCTGCCGGGGGCAAGGAATTCTGCGCAGTTCTGCAGTCTTTCCGCGCCGTGACGTTTTTTTCTCATTCTCATATTGCATTTTATCCTTATATTTAGTATAATTAAAGTGTATAGCCATCGGCTGTACGGTATTCTTGCCGTTTACGTAAGATATATTAACATATTGTGTCAGAAAAGTAAAGTTTTTTGCGTTTTTTGCGAAAAAGGCTGTAATCGAAAGGATAAAGTATGGAAAAGGCTGATTTCCTCGATAGGGTCGCACACGGTCTTTCCTCACACGGGCTCAGCGGCAGCGAAGTATCCGAATATACCGGCCGCGTTTCCGTGTTGCTTGACGAGCTTCCGCCGGAAGAGCTTTCCGCCATTTTATCGGGTGGTATAGACATAGAGGCGTTTGTTGCCGACTTGCTTAATGAGGCAGGCGCGCCCGAGGCTCCTAAAAAAGAGGAAAAGAAGGAAGAAAAGGGGCAGCCCCTGCCTCCGAGAAAACCGCAGGCAGAAAAAGCACCCGTAAAGAAGGAAGCTCCAAAGAAAAAGGAAGCTCCGGCTCCCAAAAAAGAAGATAAAAAGGCGATGGACGAGCATAGGGAAAAGGCTCCTACCGAGCGCCTTCCCGTCCGAGCTCCTAAAAACGAGGAGAACGGAAGGCTCCGCAATCCCGGCAAGATAAGCGACGGCAAAGATCACAAAAAGTTCAATGCGCTGTTCTGGTCGCTCTCTCCCCTTTGGCTGGTGCTTTCGGCCTTCGTTTATCTGTTCCTTACGTTGATGATACTCACGTTTGTGGCGCTCATCGTTGTTTTTGTGGCGGTACTTCTTGCCGTCGTCGTTGCGGGTGCCGCGCTGGCGCTTGTCGGTGTCATTTACGGTGCTACTCAGGTATTTAACGATGCAACGCTTGCGATAGGTCTTTACGAGATCGGTCAAGGTATCGTTATCGGCGGATGCACTATGTTCGGCGGAATAGTTCTTTACAACTTCGCCGTGCGCTTCTTCCCGTGGCTTATAAAGCAGACGGTACATATGATGGGCGGCTTTGCGAGAGCGCTCAAGCGCCTTTATTACAGAGTTAAGGGGGCGATGGCAAGATGAAACCGGCATCTATTATATTTCTTGTTATTTCCGTCCTTGTTGTGATCGGAGGCTTTTATCTGTGCGGTGAGGCAGAGGACCGCGCCGCGGCTGCAAATATCGAGCTTTTCAACATCTCAAAGGATGCGGACGGCAACCGTGTTTCCGTAATGGAATACGACCCTGCCAAGATGCAGAAGATATCCGTCGATCTCAAAAAAGGTAACGTATACGTCCGCGAGGGTGAAAGCTGCAAGGTAGAGATATATAATCTCTTCGAGGGCGCTTATATTAAGGGAACCTCCAGCAATATGCTTCAGATAAACGATACTCTCGGCATCGTTGATATTATTAAGGAGGGCGGTCAGGGCATCTCGTTCGGCGGTCTGCGCAACATCCTTCACGACCTCAGTTTCGAGGAATCGGAAAAATGGATAAACGTATACGTTCCCGCAGGCACTCCCCTTAATGCCATCCAGATAACCGTGCTTGAGGGAGATATCGTCTTTGAGGGTATTCACGATACAAGCGCGGATATTATCCTTAAAGCGGAAAACGGTACGGTAACAGTGCGCGATACCTCCACTCATTCCAGAATGCAGATAGAGAACGTTCTGGGTAATACCGAGGTGATCGGAAGCTTCGCAAAGGATATCCGCATCAATTCGACCGACGGAAACGTCAACCTGGCAAGCACGTCGTTCACTGCCTGCGAGCTATTTGCGGCAAAGGGAGATATAAATGTCGAGCTTTCGCAGTCTGTCAGCCGTTTTGTGGCAAGTATAACGGCCTCAAAGCACATAAGCTTTAACGGCACGCCCCTCGGCGCAAACACCTTCAGCACCTCCGCGACCGACGGAATGACGTTCACGGCAACAGCCGAGGACGGCGCGGTGGAGATAAGAGATTGAATGAAGAATGAAAATGAATAACTAAGGCAGAAAACCG
>JAZQJQ010000006.1:0-30180 GCA_045541735.1 Eubacteriales bacterium | reverse complement strand
GACCGCTTGGCCTCCGACTTGCAAAGGACGGCGAGACTGTTGAGATCTTCGCAGGTGAGTACGACGAGACAGTTTACGTAGCTAAGCTCGAAAAGAACATCACCATCAAGGGTGCTGCTGATTTCGCAACCACTCTTACCGGAGGCATCACCATCGGAGTTGACGATAACAACAACGATGCAGGAAGCATTACCGTTGAGGGTATCAACTTCGTTGGCAAGGGCATTAAAGTAGATGACCTTAGTGCCGTAACCGTTAAGAACAACAAGTTCACCGATATCACCGATATTGCTGCTATCAAGGTATCTTGCGATAACTACACCGAGACCGTGATCGTAACCGGCAACGTTATCAACAACGTAACCGGCGGCGCAGGTATCCGCGTACGTTCCGCAAAGAATATTACCATCGACGGCAACGAGATCAACGGTACTGCAGATAACTCCATTACTCTCGAAAGCGCTCTCGCTGCAAACGAGGGAGCCGTAGTTATCACCAACAACGTTCTCTCCGATTGGGCGAACAACGACGAGAACACCGGCCGTGCTATCCGCATTTCCAACGGTTCCGGCGATGCAGGAAAGACCATTACCATCTCCGGTAACGCAATGTTTGCTGACAGCAACGCTATCGAGGAATATGCAAAGATCACCGGTGCTGCGTCCGCAGCTATCTCCGTAGATGAAAACTACTGGGACGGCAAGAACCCCACCGATGCAGGCATACTCAACGCAAACGCAACTCCCGCAAACTACTACACCGTATACGCAGACGGACAGCTCGGCGGACTTACAATTACCGCAAAGTTTAAGTTCTACGGCGCAAACCTTGCACTTGAGAACGACTTTACTGTAAACTTCAAGGTTCTTGCAAGCACAGTTGAGGCGCTTGGCTATACCGATCCTTACGCAGTATTCAACTTCTACGGTGTTGATATCAGAGTAGACGGTGTGCTTGAAGGTGACGTTTACGTATTCAGCTTCAAGCACGTAGCTCCTCACTTCCTTGGCGATAACATTAAGGTCTCTCTCTACGCTACCTGCGGAGAAGAGATCGTTGAGGGTCAGGGTATAGAAGAGTACAGCGTAGCAACCTATTGCTACAATATGCTTGGTAAAGAAGCAAACGCTGAGAACACTGAGCTTATCACTCTCCTCGTTGATATCCTCAACTACGGTGCAGCAGCTCAGAACTATATGGGCTACAACGTTGATGCACTTGTAAATGCAGACCTTACCGAGGAGCAGAAGCAGTCTGTTCTCAGCCGTGAGCTTGTTGACAGCCTCGACCGTACAGCGGGTGAAGGCTTTGCAGCAGAAAATGAAAAGGCAACCTGGAAGGCTGCACGCCTTATCCTCAAGAACAACATCACCGTTCAGATCAAGTTTACCGCTGCTGATGAGGATATTGCAAACCTCACCGTAACGGTAAATATGGGCAGCAGAACCGAGACCTTCAACGGCAGCGAGCTTACTAAGGACAGCAACGGCTTCTACGTTGTTGAATTCAACAGCTTCAATGCCGATGAAATGAGCGAGCTTATTACAGCTGCTGTTTATGAAGGCGAGACCGTAGTAAGCAAGACTCTTACCTACAGCGTTGAATCCTACGCTGCAAGATATGCGGATGATGCAACCGTAGGCGAGCTCGTTAAGGCGATGATCAAGTACGGCGATTCTGCTAAGGCTTACAAAGAGTAATAATTATGATGAGTAATGTAGGTAATAGGAGGTCGAACATGAAGCTCAATTACGAGTCCCCTGTTGTGGTAGTAACTGTGTTCACTGAGCCTGTAAAGCTCAATGATACCAGTCCTGTTGACACCACAGCTGTTGTGCTTCCCGATGACATTTTTGACTGATAGATCAGTTAGAATAAAGAAATGAAATACACCGCCCGAGAGCACCCAGGTGCTCTCGGGCGGGGTCATTTTTATAGATGCATCACGTGCAGATCAATGGATGGCGCAAGAATAATAATGAAGAGTGAAGGATATACGGGAGTCGATAAGCCTCCCTCGGGTTTCTGCTTCATTCTTCTTCGGCTTCTTCATAAAGTGCAAGAAGCTCGTTTTCAGAAGCTTCGATAAGCTTTGACAGTTCTGCGGCGCGGACGTAATCGGTGTTCGCGTCATACATCTCTTTTTCCATTTCGGGGAGAAGCTTTTCAAGCTCCGCTATTCGCGCATCGCGCTGCTGCTTCCGTTTTTCTGCTTTTCTCTTCGCAGCGGCTTCTTCCTTGCGGCGCAGATAATCGTTTTTACCGTCTGCTTCCGCTTCCTTTGCGGGTTCTGTTACAGCGGCGTGTTTAGCTGCATCTGCGTTGCGAAATTCGCGAAAACTGTCGTAATCGTCGTCTGCAGTAAGCGGGTAGGAGAGTATTCCTCCTCTGTCTGCGGGCAGAAGCTCAACTATACGGGTGGCAAGCTTGTCTATAAAATATCTGTCGTGGCTTACGGAGATTATCGTTCCCTCAAAGTCTTCAAGAGCCGCTTCAAGTGCTTCCTTGGAGTTTATGTCAAGGTGGTTTGTCGGCTCGTCGAGTATGAGGAGGTTTGCACCGGACCACATCAGCTTTGCGAGCGCAAGGCGGCATCTTTCACCGCCAGATAGATTGGCAACTGATTTGAAAACGTCCTCGCCGCAGAACAGAAAAGCACCGAGCAGGGAGCGTATCTCGCCTTCCTTCTTTTGCGGATATGCGTCTGCAAGCTCGTCAAATACGGTGTTTGAGCCGTTTATTCCGTGGTTTTCCTGATCGTAGTAGGCGATCTTCACGCCAACGCCGTGTATTACGCTTCCGCTGTTAGCTGCAAGCTTACCGCAGATTATGCGCATCAACGTGGATTTTCCCACACCGTTGGCACCTACGATGAATAAACGCTCGCCGCGTTTGACATCGAGATCGACTGCGGAAAACAGTGGTTTACCGTCAAATCCCATCTCAAGCCTTCTGAGGGTAAGCACATCGTTGCCGCTTGTTGCCCCTGCTTTGAACTCGAGGCGCATACTGCGTTGCTCTGCGGCAGGCCGAGCATAAAGCTCCATTCGCGCAAGTGCTTTTTCGCGGCTTGCGATGGTAACGAAATTGCGCTCCCGTCCGAATCTCCTCTGCTGTTCGATATGCGCCTTTATGCGCGCTATCTCCTTTTGCTGTAGTTTCCAGCGTTTTTCTTCAAACGCGCGCTCGGCATCCCTCAATTCCTCGGTCTTTGAGTAATTACCGGGGTAGAGTTTTGCATGCAGATTTTCAACAACGAGAGTTTTGTTCGTAACACGGTCAAGGAAATATCTGTCGTGAGAGATAACGATAAGTGTTTTTTTGTACTGTGCGAGGAATCCCTCAAGCCAGTAGAGCGTGTCCGCGTCAAGGTGGTTTGTCGGCTCGTCGAGCATCAGTACGTCAGGCTCGGTAAACAGAATGCGTGCAAGCGCGAGGCGGGTTCGCTGACCGCCGGAAAGCGCGGAAAGAGGGTTCTTTGCATCGACCGCAGAGAACCCGGTTTTTGTGAGCAGGCTGTCGCATCTGCTTTTGTAATGCCTGCCGCCGAGCGCGGTGAATCTTTCGTTCAAGTCGTTTAAGCGCGAGGCAAGAGAAGCTCCGCCCTCAGTCTCCAAACGGCGCTCTGTGGCTTCTATTTCCGCTTCAAGCGCTATTATCTCCGGTACTCCGCGGTACATATATTCTGTAACGGTAAGATCGGGGTCCGCCTCAGCGCAGGAATTCTGCTCAAGGCAGCCTAATGTCTTTCCCCTCGCGTAAGCAAACGTACCGGAGGTGGGGTCCTCCTCGCTGAGAAGAATACGGAAAAGGGAGGTCTTGCCTGCGCCGTTACGGCCGACAACACCCACCCTATCCCCTTCATTTACGGAAAAGCTGATATCCTCAAGTATAACGTCCGTGCCAAAGGCAAGGGACACGTTTGATACCGAAAGTATAGTCATTATCTGTTCTCGTTGTTATTAATTGTTTCAAGTTCGTCAAGAAAGCTCTTTATATCGTCAAAATCGCGGTATACGGATGCGTATCTGATATAGGAAACGGCATCAATGCCGCGAAGCTTCTGCAGGACCGTCTTTCCTATCTCGTCGGAGGTGACCTCGCCGCGGAGAGAATTTGTAAGCTCGGTCTCTACCTCGGCGGCAAGCAGTTCGGCATCGACGGGGCGCTTGTGACAAGCCTTCAGAATTCCTGCAATTATCTTGCGGCGGTCGAAGAATTCCTTCGTGCCGTCCTTTTTTATTACCATTATCTGAATATTGTCTACGATCTCATAGGTGGTAAAACGTCTCTGGCAGGCGAGACACTCGCGGCGTCTGCGTATACTTGCGTTTTCATTTATCGGTCTGCTGTCAAGGACTTTGCTTTCGGTGTGGCCGCATGCGGGACATTTCATAGGACGTATCCTTTCGTGGAAGAATTACTGCATGTTGTGGATATATGAAGATATTATACTATATATAAGCCTTTCTGTCAATCTTTTCCTGCATATTCATCAAGTGCAAGGGCGCAGAATGCGGCACATCCGCAAGGTAAACACCCTTCGTCGAATCGCACCTTAGGGTGGTGCAGAGGATAGGGGCAAAAGTCCGTTCCGCCGGCACAAAGGCTGAAAAACAGGGAAGGGATCTTCTCGGAAAAATACGCAAAATCCTCGCTGCCTCCGATACTTTTCTGCATTTTCGCCTCACTTGCCTCACAGACAAGAGGAAGTGCGCGCTTAAAAAGTTCGGTTGCGTGTGCAAGCAGTGCATCGTCATTTGTAAGGGCGGGGCAAGAGGAAAGCGTTTTTGTTGCGGCAACACATCCGCTTGCTTTGGCGGTGTACTCGGCTATTTCGCGCATACGGCGAGAGAGGTATTTTGTGTGCCCGCCGTCAAAGGAACGCAGAGAACCCTCCATAACTGCCGTACCGCATATCGCGTTTGCGGCGTTTCCCGCCTGCATACTGCCAACGGTAAGGCAGGATGGGGTTTGAGGATCGCTTTCGCGTGATATGAGCGTTTCAAGCGCACAAAGAACGTGAGCTCCGCAAAGCAGAGCATCGTGTCCTCTGTGCGGAGCGGCACCGTGGCTCTCTCTGCCCTGAACCGTAATGCGGAAAAATTCCGCATACGGAGCAACGGCGCCTGCCGGCGGGAGGATCACCGTTCCGCATTTGAGGGGCATAGCGGGTAAAACGTGCATTCCGTAGGCGGCGCAAACACCTTCTGCCGCGCCGCTTTCTGTCATTCGCTTTGCTCCCGAAAGTGTTTCCTCGGCAGGCTGGAAGACAAGTCTGATACCCCGCGTGAGTCTTGCCTTGTGCTTTACTATTATTCTTGCGGCGCCAAGCAGCATTGCGCAATGCATATCGTGTCCGCACAGATGTCCGCAACCGTTTTCGGCAGAAAAGGGAAGACCGCTGTTTTCGGGTATCGGAAGTGCATCGAAATCTGCGCGCAGAATGATCTTTTCCGTATCGCTGCCGTTTATATCCGCAATGATACCGCCGCCGCATCCGTGGGCGATAATACCGTTTTCCTTTAGCACCCCTTCGATAAAGCTTAGAGTTTTCGGGGTATCAAAGCCGGTCTCCGCAAATGCGTGCACCGTGCGCCTATATAAAATAAGCTCGTCCGAAATAGCATTTGAAAGCTTGAAAAGATCCATGATCCGCTCCTTGAGTGTTTTTTTACAGTATTCCTCACGAAGGTGAAAAATATTTCACACGCAAATTTTGTGTATTGTAATAGCGCGTTTGGATATAATACCGAAAAACGGGAGGCACAGATAAGATGGAAGAAGAAAAGAAAAACGAAAACGGCTTGGAAGAGAATAAAACACAGAAAGACCCGGTAGAGGAGACGGAAAAATTTGGTTCCGTTACAGATAAGCGTTTTGCTTGTATAACGATCATCGGTCAGGTGGAAGGGCATTATATACTTGACAGCTCTCAGAAGGCGACCAAGTACGAGCATCTTATACCGATGCTTGTATCCATAGAGCAGGAGAGCGAGATAGAGGGAGTTCTTATAGTGCTCAATACAATGGGAGGAGACGTGGAGGCGGGACTTGCCATAGCGGAGATGATAGCCTCGCTTACAAAACCGACAGTCTCCCTTGTTCTTGGCGGAGGTCACAGCATAGGCATTCCCCTTGCTGTGTGCGCGGACCGTTCCTTTATAGTTGAAAGCGCAACTATGACGATACATCCGGTGCGCTCAAGCGGAACGGTGATAGGTGTGCCGCAGAGCTTTTATTATTTTGAGCGGATGCAGGAAAGAATACTTGATTTTCTTTCCGCACACAGCAATGCGGATAAGGCAGAGCTGAGACGAATGATGATGAATACCGACGAAATGGCAAATGACGTGGGAAGCATCATCGACGGCAGACTTGCCGTAAACATCGGACTCATAGATGAGATAGGCGGTATCGGAGCGGCGCTCTCTTGCCTGCGCAAAATGGCAGACGATGGAAAAACTAACCGAAAAACGACCGAAAACGACAAGTTGTAAAGAAAGAAATCTAATATAATATTAGCTTAAATCTATTTATAAACAGGATATATCTAAATAAGTAGTAGATAAATATCGAAAACTAAGGCAAATAGAGGTGGGAAAATGGCGGAAAATGCGGTGCTGTGTGAGGACTACCGCAAAAACACAGAGCTTATAAGCGGAATGCTGCGGGTGGGTGCCAGCTTTGATATTATAAAAAAGACTGTAACTCTACCCGGAGGAGAGCTGACTCTTTATTACGTTGACGGCCTGATCAAGGACGATACCCTTCTCAGGCTCATCCAGCACTTTTATACTGTTAAGGGCAATCTGTGCGGAGCTGATGAGTTTGTGCGGTGCCACGTTCCGTACGTTGAGGCGGACGTGAACTCTTATGCAGATGAGCTGTGCAGTGCGGTCCTTTCGGGCGCCGCTGTAATACTCGGAAGCGGGTTTGGCGGACTCGGTATCATAGTTGACGCACGCACCTATCCCGCCCGTTCTACTTCCGAGCCTGAGACCGACAAGGTGCTTCAGGGAGCGCACGACGGCTTTGTGGAGACGCTGATATTTAATACCGCTCTGGTTCGCCGCAGAATAAGAGATCCTGCGCTTACCTTTTCGTATACTTCCGTAGGCAGATCGGGAAAAACAGACGTTTGCGTAGCGTATATGGAGGGGCGCGCGGATCCCGTTTTCGCTGCAAAGATAAAGGATATGCTCCGCCATGCGGATTGCGATGCACTTGTTATGGGACAGCAGAGCCTTGCTGAGGTCCTTGTAAAAAGGCGTTGGTACAACCCCTTCCCCAAGGTAAGATATACTGAGCGCCCGGACACGGCGGCTGCACAGCTTCTTGAGGGGAACGTGCTTATTTTTTGCGATACCTCCCCATCTGCAATGATACTGCCAACATCTGTATTTGATTTCATGCAGGAAACGGACGATTACGTGCTTCCTCCGCTGACGGGATGTTATCTGCGCATCGTCCGCCATATTGCTTTTCTGCTTACCGTATTCTTTACGCCGCTGTGGCTGCTGTTAGTGAAAAATCCGGAATTATTACCCGCATGGCTGGATTTTCTTATACCCTCGTCGCAGGGAAGATTGCCGATAGCCGCACAGCTTCTTTTCGCGGATTTTATTATAGATGCTTTAAAGCTTGCATCCCTAAACACGCCATCGCTGCTTGCAGGCTCGCTGTCCGCGATCGCCGGACTTATTCTCGGCGATTTTGCCGTGGAGGTCGGTTGGATGATACCGGAGGTGATACTCTATATGGCTTTCGTTTCCGTGGTAAGCTTTGCTCAACCCGGAGTCGAGCTTGGCTTTGCCTTTAAGTTTTTGCGTATAATGCTTGTTATCCTTGCCGCACTTTTCGGTTTTTTAGGTTTTTTTACGGGTATCGGATCGATCGTGCTTATGCTTTTGACAAACAAAACGGTAGCAGGGACGAGGTTTTATCTCTATCCGCTTATCCCGTTTGACGGAAAGAAACTTAAAAGGCTCTTTTTCCGAACGTTGAAAAGGGATTGAACCGCGGAACGCGGATGATCTAAGCCTTTTCTGTGGCAAAAAATCCGTGCCGGGATATAATGATAATAACGACGTTCATTATATCAATGCGGCGGGTGAAGCTATGAAAGTGGTAAGGATAAGCGCAAATAACGTGAAGGTGGCGTTCAGCGAATCTGAGCTTGAAAGATACGGGCTTGAGATAACGTCACCGGAAGGAGAGTGCTGCGCGCCCAAGGGCACCGTGAAAAAGATACTTGAGGCGGTAAAAAGCGAGTCGGGCATCGATTACTGCGGAGAACGGGTATTTATACGCCTTGTACGTGCGCGCGGCGGGGGATGCGACTTGCTTATAAGCCGCCTCGGAATACGGGATAACGCAATATCTGAAGACGCGGTTATCCGTTTTGGCTCCGTAGGCTCGCTCATTGCCGCTTGCCGGACTATGGATAAAGGTATCTGTGCGGATGCCTACGTAGGAATAGGCGGGGCATATCTGATTGCAGACAGAGGCGTTCTTACGGGCTATGGCGAAACGGTTGAGTTTTCTTATGCGGAGGCATTTGTGCGTGAGCATTGCCGCCTTGTTGCGGAGAAAAGAGCGATAGATATGCTTGGCAAACTGTAAGAAATAATGCACTCCCTATGTTGACAGAGTTAAGGCATTGTAGTAAAATGTATTTGTAAAAAATTGCGCTTGCGCAAGAAATTCTAACAAAAGAGGAAATGACAATGCTGAGAAAGGTATTAGCACTTATGCTTGCAATGTTGACGCTTGTATCGCTTGCTGCGTGCGGAGGAACTCCCGCAGGAGACGGCACGACCGAGCCGGCCACCGATCCCGTCACCACCGAACCTGTGACAGAAGCACCCCCTCCGCCCGAGGTGGTAATCTATCTTGACGGAACAAACGGAAAAGATGAAAACGACGGTCTCACCGAAGCTACTGCCGTTGCTACCTACGAGGCGGCATTTAAGCTTCTTTCCGAAGAAAGAAACAAGATAGTTATAGTTAACACCGTTTCCGTCTCGCTTGAGGATGAGCTTCCGGAATACGGCGGCACCGTGGTACTGACATCCGTCCACGACGGTGTGAACTACATAGAAAAGAACGGCGCGGCATTCCGCATCGGATACGTGCTTTCATTCAACTGCGACGCAGTGCTTGAAAACCTCAACGTGCGTTCCACCGGTTCAAGATCAAATCTTTGCTTTAATTTCCATAACGTGACCGTAGGCGATAACGTAGAGGTAGTAAATACTTCCTCAAAGAACGTAAACTTCGTTCTCGGCTACAACGTTTCCGATATCTCGTTAAAAGAAGATCCCAGATACAAGGCAAACCTCTTTACACACAAGGGTGACGTTACCGTTACTATCAATTCCGGCAAGTGGAATGCGTTTATCGGCGGTAATTACCGAGAAGGATATTTCTCGCCCGTAGGTACCTATAACGGCAATATGGTAATAAACATAGGAGGCACAGCGCAGTTTAATTCCAAGGCAAAGGCAAACGACATAGAAGGACTCGGCATTTCCGCGACCGGACACAACTACTCTAAGGGTACCGTTACCATTAATATCGCAGGCGGTTTCATCAATTGCCCCGTGTACGGCATCGGCAAGATAGGCAGATACTATAATTTCACCGGTGACACGGACAGAAAGGGAACCGACGGTACGCAGTTCGGTAAGGACGTTCGCTTTGAGGCAGACGTTACCATAAACGTAAGCGGCGGTAACTTCAAGGGCGAGGGCGCAAGCGTTATCAATGCGCTTCAGGTGCCCGGTGATACATCCGCATACGGAAGCTACACTCTTAACATTACCGGCGGAGAGTTCGGTGATAACGTGACCTACAGCGCATTCGGTATGATAGGCAAAACTGCCGCGACTGTTATTGATGCGTCCAAAGCAGCTTGCTTTGATACCGTAAACACCGCCGCAACAAATTACGAGCGCCCCCTCAGAATTGCCTGCTGCGGAGACAGCATCACCTTCGGTACCTGCGCAAAGGACACAGCGGAAGGCGGATACATCTACGCAAAAGAAAACTATTTCTACCCCACTCAGATGCAGAAGCTGTACGGTACCGATGCAGTTGTAGGCAACTTCGGTTACCCCGGTTCCTATGTCGGTCCGAATTACAACAGATATCTTAATTCCTGCGTTTATAACGCGCTTATCCAGTTTGACCCCGATGTTATCGTGCTTGCACTCGGTACCAACAATGCATCTCTTATGCCAAGCGGCAAGTCTGATTTTATCTCCTATTACCGTACGATGCTCAATGATATGCACAAGCGCTTCCCCGATGCTACTATCATTATGACCACCGCGCTCTACCGTTGGGATAAGGCGGAGAGAACTCAACAGGTGGATAATTACATAATCCCCGTACAGAAGCAGATGGCAGAGGAATTTAAGGATTTTGTAGTCCTTTACGATGCAAACAAAGAGTACAGGCCTTACGGCACAACGACATATTATCAGGACAAGCTCCATCCCAATAATGCCGGCTACGTTAAACTTGCAGAGGTCATGAAGAAGGCCGTCGATCAGCTTATTGCAGAGGGGAAATAAATGCAGAATTTTTATTCATACCGCGATCCGTCTGTCCGTCTTACGGGCAGATGGGATGCGCGCAGCGACAGATGCGCAATTACCACTAATCCCGGCGCTTATTTTGAGATAGCGTGGAAGGGAAGCATCTTGGAGCTTGTCTTCGATCTTGAATCGAACGAGCACCCCTATCCCCATATTCTTGTACAGACAGACGGCGGAGCGGTGCAGGAAACGCCCCTTGACCGCAGACTGCGCGTTTTTGCGCCCGAAGGGGAGCACGTTTGCAAGGTAGTGTACAAATCAAGCACCGAGGCGCTGAGCCGCTGGCGTTTGCCGATACACAATGCGCTCTCGCTTTGCGGTTATGCCGCATCAGAGTGCGGAACGCTTGCACCCGATACGCGCAAAACGATAGAATTTGTCGGAGATTCCATTACCGAAGGCGTGCTTGTGGATATAGATTACGCGAAGGCGCCTGCCTGCGATATCGACGAGCATAACCGCCCCTTTCAGGACGATGCAACGGCAACTTACGCCTGGCTTGCTGCCGAGATGCTTGATATGCGGCCGTATATATGCGGTTTTGGCGCTGTCGGACTTACCCGCCCGGGCAAGGGCAGGGTGCCTGCGGCAACCATATCGTATCCCTATAATTACGAGGGCTCGGCTATAACGCATTCCTGCGATATCATCGTGCTCAATCACGGAGCAAACGACCGCATCCATACGGAAGATGAATATATCGCAAGGTACGGTGATATGTTGAAGCTGCTCAGGAAGCATAACCCGAATGCGGTAATTATCTCACTTTCTGCATTCTGCGGAGCGTTCCATGAGCGTCTTTCGAGGTTTATTGCAGAATATAACGCCGAAAACGGCGAAGATATTCACTTTATCGATTCAACGGGATGGGTTCCCGTTGAACCTCTCCACCCCCTCCGTCCCGGTCACCGCATAATAGCGGAGCACCTCGCGGAAGAGATAAAAAAGATAGTTTCCTAAAGGATAAGAGGCTGCTTTATCAAAGAAAGTTTGCACAAACGCAAAAGAACAATGTGCACTTTTACTTTGGTGAAGCAGTCTCTTTTTTAAAACCTAAAAAATGCTTTAGAAAAGTGTTGCAATTTGATATTTAGAGTAGTAGGATGTATAGGTATACTTATATTCTCCGGCAATCTTGCCGGATCATCATTTAATAAAGGGAGAAGAACGATGAAAAAAAGAGTTTTCGCCTTGTTGGGCATCTGCCTGGCGTTGGTGCTTTCGGTCTCGCTGTTCACGGTTGTGACTGCAGCGGCTGACAGGACCGTAAAGCTAAGCGGTACCTGCGGTACTGACGTACAGTACACTCTGTATTCCGACGGAGAGCTCGTTATTTCCGGTACCGGAGATATGGAGAGCTACACGGGGGCTCAAAAAGCACCGTGGAGTAAAAGCTCATCCAACCGCAGTTTAGTAAAAACGATAACTATCGGCGAAGGTATCGAAACGATAGGTAATCACGCGTTTAACGGTTTGACCAACGTCAGCTCCGTTTCAATGGCATCGACCGTTAAATACGTTGGACAGTACGCATTCTACGGTTGTACTGCGCTAAACGAGCTTGACCTTTCCGAAAATCTGCTTATTATAAACGATTACGCGTTCTATAACTGCTATAATCTTATAAACGTAGATCTTCCCGAAACACTGACTGCGATCAAGCAGTATGCATTTTATAACTGCACAAGGATAACCTCTTTTGATCTGCCCGATACCCTTAATTCCATCGGGAACTATTCCTTCGCGTCCTGTATTGCTATTACCGAGATCAGAATTCCGGAATCGGTCACAAGCATAGGTACCCGTACGTTTGCGGGTTGCTCCAAGCTTGCCGCGCTTTCCCTGCACGATAACATTACAACTATCGGGGAGTACGCGTTCTATAACTGCTATGCTCTCGAGTCAGTCGAACTGCCGGATAAGCTGAGCTCTATGGGCAAGTATGCATTCTCCGGCTGCAGCAAGCTTGTGTCTGTCAAGCTTGGCGATGCATTGGAAGCCATTCCTCAATATGCATTCTCCGGTTGCGGCAAGCTTCAAACGCTTGAGCTCGGTAAGGGTGTTACAAGCATAGGTGATTACGCGTTTCAGAATTGCAAGGCACTTACCTCAGCTGATATTCCCGCAACCGTAACGAGTCTCGGCACGGGTGTTTTCAACGGATGCTCAGGTATCGTTTCCGCAAGCGTACCGCAAAGCATCACCGCGCTCAGCAAAAACACATTCAGCTCCTGCACCTCGCTTAAAACCGTCAGCCTCCCCGAGACCCTTGAAACCATCGGTTACGGTGCCTTCCAAAGCTGTTCATCCATCGAAAAAATCAGCATTCCTTCCACCGTTACATACATTGATTCGTATGCGTTCTCGGGATGCTCTAAGCTGAGATCTGCAGAACTCCCCACAGGTTTAACTTACCTTGGAACAAATGCTTTAATGAACTGTACGTCCATTACTTCCGTTACGCTTCCGAGTGGTGTGACCGCTATTCAGAACTCCGCATTCTCAGGTTGCACCTCGCTTGAAAGCGTTACGATACTTGGTACGGTAAAAAGCATCGGTACAAATGCATTCCAGAACTGTAAGGCGCTTTTGGCTTTTGATATTCCCGCTTCTGTGACCTCCGTTGGAAATTACGCTTTTTCCGGTTGTACTTCCTTGAAAAGCATATCATTGCCCGGCGGGATCACTGCAATGGGCGCATATCTCTTCAGCGGCTGCACCTCCCTTGAGTCCGCAGCTTTCGGCGAGGGAATAAAGAGCGTATCCGCATCCGCATTCAGGGACTGTTCTGCGCTTAAAAACATCTCCCTTTCCTCTACCGTGACTGCGATCGGCCAGTATGCGTTTTATAACACCGCCCTGACCGAGCTTGCCATACCCGCGTCCGTTACTTCGGTCGATTCTTATGCATATGCAAACTGTATTGCCCTTAAAACGGTCACTATGCCTGCAGGAAGCGTGAGCATTGCGTCTAACGCTTTCCGCAGCTGCACCGCCCTTGAAAGCGTTAATATATCCGCAACCGTAACAAGCTTGGGCGATTCCGCATTCTACGCATGCTCTTCGCTTGATAACATCACGCTGAACGTTGCCTGCACGCTTTCTTCAAGCAAGTTTTCCGGTTGCAGCGCGCTTGAAACGGTAACGCTTACAGGAACCGTAACAAGTATTCCCGCAAGCACGTTTGCAAATATTACTTCGCTTAAAACAGTCTCCCTTCCCAACAGCGTAACAAGCATCGGCGCGAATGCATTTGACGGCTGTACTTCGCTTATCTGCGTTGATATGCCCGATTCGCTTCAGACTGTCGGTAACTACGCATTCCGTAAATGCACCTCGCTTGTAAGTGTTGAGCTTCCCGATACGGTAACAAGCATGGGCACTTACGTATTTAACGGATGTACCGCCCTAAAGAGCTTTACCGTACCTGCGGGACTAAAGTCTATTCCGAACAATGCGTTTGACGGTTGCTCCGAGCTTGAAAGCGTTGATATGCATGATGCTGTAACGAGCATAGGACAGAGCGCTTTCTATAACTGCGCAAAGCTCGATAACGTTGTTCTGCCTTCTGCTCTCAGCACACTCGGCGGAAGTGCGTTCTACGGATGTACTTCCCTTAGCGCAATAGATATTCCGGATGCGGTCACAAAGCTTAATGCGGTGTTCTATAATTGCGAGTCTCTTAAAGAAGTGACACTGCCCGATGATCTGACAAGTATCGAAACGAGTACCTTTTACGGTTGTTCATCGCTTGAAAGTATTGTAATACCTTCAAAGACCGCCTCTATAGGTCCGAATGCGTTTATGTACTGCACGTCTCTTGAACGTGTCGAGCTCCCCTCCGCGCTGACGAAGATAGACGCTGCCGCATTCTACGGATGTACGGCGCTTACGGACATAAGTTTGCCTGCAAGCCTCACCGCTATAGGTGCGCAGGCATTCCGCGAGTGCTCCGCTCTTGCGGATATTGATATCCCTGCCGCGGTTACCTCTATCGGCAACTATGCGTTCGCGGGAAGCGCCGTCAGAAGCGCGACCATACCCTCCGCAGTTACTGCAGTGCCTTCCTATATGTTTACGGACTGTACGGCGCTTGAGACGGTCGTGTTGCACAGTGCGGTAAAAACTGTCAATTCATATGCATTCCAAAACTGTTCTTCGCTTAAAAACATAACGCTCCCCGACGGACTTACGACCATTGGCACTTATGCATTTGACGGCTGTTCTTCGCTTGAAAGCATCAATATTCCTGTTGGAGTTACCGTTATCAGTAATTACTCATTCCGTAATTGCTCTTCTCTCAAGGGACTCGAGCTCCATTCTGCAATAACCAATGTAGGTGCGCAGGCATTCTATAATTGTGCATCCGTTACCAACGTTACCATTCCCGCAAAATGTACCTCTGTCGGTGTTGCGGCATTCGGCGGATGCACCTCGCTTGAGGCGTTTGAGCTTGCTGACGGTAACACGTATTTCGCTGTTGAAGACGGCGTGTTGTTTAATTCCAAAATGACCGCGCTTTATCAGTATCCTGCGGGAAAGACCGGAACCGAGTATGCGCTTCCCGACACCGTGACCGGCTTCCAGACCTATGCGTTCAGCGGTGCAAAGCACCTAAAGACCTTTGAGATCCCTGCGGGTTACGGAATTACGACGTTGCCGTCATATCTATTTGAAAACTGCACGGCGCTTGAGGAGGTAAATCTCCACAGCGGCATCAGCTCTGTTCAGAACTACGTATTTTTTGGCTGTACTGCACTTCAGAATATTTACGTAGACGATGCGTGCCGTTATTATTACGACGATGACGGTGTGCTTTTCTACAAGAATTCGTCAGGAACGAAGACTTTGATGCAATATCCGGCAGGAAGAACTTATCCTTCTTATGCAATTCCCGATGATATTGCATATATAGGCTACGGAGCATTTGCATACTCCAAGCTTTCCGACGTCAAATTCGGCACGGCTCAGTGCACCGTTTACGACAGCGCATTCTATTCCTGCCTCGGACTTACCGAAGTTAAGATCCCCGCAAACGTTATAAAGTTGAACTATAAGGCTTTTGCCGATTGCAAAAATCTTGCCTCCGTAAGGATCAGCAGCAATTCTTCCACTCTTTTTGTACAATCGGCTGATATATTCCAAAACTGTTCTCCCGATCTTGTGCTGTACGGACATTTAGGTTACGGTACGGAGACGTATGCAAAGAACTACGGATATGCTTTTGCCGAGCTTCCTAAGAGCGGAGATTTCGGAAACGGTTTCAGCTGGATAATTGCTGACGGCGTGCTTGCTATAACCGGAGAGGGCGAGATGCCCGACTGGACATCCGCAAACAGCGTTCCCTGGAGTGATTACGCAAATCAGATCAATGAAATATCAATAGCCGACACCGTAACCACTGTAGGCGATCACGCGTTCAGCGGATGTAAAAACGTTGCCCGCGTCGTTCTTCATCCTCAGATCACCGAAATAGGCGATTATGCATTCTCGGGCTGCACGGGCCTTGCCGTGTTTATGTTCTTTAATTCCGATGCCTCTGTTGCGGAGAATGCGTTTGATTCCTGCTATACTTCAAAGCTGACGATCTACGGCAAAACTGATTCCGCGCTCAGCGCAGCAGCAGAGAAGGCAGGCTTTACGTTCTCAGGCGGAATTGATGCCGGTTATTGCGGCGTTAACGGTGCCGCGCCTATATGGAAGGTTGCGGATAACGGTATCCTTTTCATAACCGGAGCAGGCGAGATCGCGGATTATTCCGAGACTAACCCCGCGCCGTGGGCGGCTTACTCGGATGTTATTACCTCTGTCAGCATGGATATATGGATCACCCGTATAGGTGATTATGCATTCTGCGGACTTACCGAGCTTGTGTCCGTATCAATTTCCGACGTGACTTATTCCTTCGGTAAGTATTGCTTTGCGGGCTGTACCTCTCTCTATTCTATGAATATCGCCTCTTCCCGCAACAATGAGCCTACGCTTATTGACGAGGGTGCGTTTGAGGGTTGTACCTCGCTTGTAAAGCTTGTTCTTCCCGGCTCACTTGACAGATTGGGTAACAGAGCATTTGCAGGATGTACTTCTCTTGAAAGCTTTTATTTGACGGGCGGAAGCCATAACCTCTCTGAAAATAATAACTATAGTTACGTTATCGGAGACGAGGCATTTGCCGACTGCACTTCCCTTAAAAAAGTTACCGTGCGTACCCTAAGAGAACAGTACGGTGCCGACGTATTTAAAAACGCACACTCAGACTTTGAGATGTACGTTTTCGGGGATTCGCCTGCTTTGGCTTATGCAAAGGAGAACGGACACGGTTACGTTATATTTATCGATCTCGGCAGCTGCGGAGAGGATCTCCGATGGATGCTTTATAACGACGGCAGGCTTGTTATAAGCGGCACGGGAGAAATGATCGATAAGAGCGAAAACTATTACGGTGATTGGTACAATCACAGAGAAAGCATACTCACCGTCATAATAGAGGACGGTGCGGCTTCGATCGGGGATTATGCATTCCGCGGTTGCTATAAGATCGAAAGCATTGAGATACCGGCAAGTGTTACACGAATAGGCTTATACGCGTTTTACGGTTGCTCTGAGCTTGCGGAGGCTTACGTTTTGAACCCGGAAGCGGTATTCGACACGGGCGTTTTTGCAGATACAGGCGCCGGCCTTGTGATATACGGATATTCCGATTCTACTGCCGCAAGCTATGCAAAAGCAAACGAACACTTTTTCACCTCTCTCGATCTCAGACTCGTTTCCGCAACCCTCTCACTTTATAACGACATTTCGGTAAACTTCAAGGCGAATAAGTACGCTATGGATTTTGAAGGATATACCGATCCGTACGTTGTATTCGAGTTTAACGGCAATACCTACACGGTAACTGACTACAGCTTGGAAACGATGATGATAAACGGTGCACAAACAGAAGTTTACGTGTTCCCGTTCAAGAACCTTACTCCCGACAGAATGAACGATACGATAACCGCAACGCTTTATGCAAGCTTTGAAGGCGAAGCGCGTGTAAGCTCTTCGATAAGCTACAGCGTAGCAAAATACTGTTATAATCAGCTTGCAAAGTGCACCGAAAAGACCGCACTTGCAACTGTATGCGTTGATCTTCTCAACTACGGTTCAGCGACTCAGGAGTACACGGGTTACAGAACAGATGCGCTTGCAAATGCAGATCTTACCGATGCGCAGAAGGCTTGGGCAACTCAGAATACCAGAGAGTTCAAAAACGTAACCGACAGAGTTGATGCACCCGCAGTTGAAAGTGCGTTTTGGAAGTCTGCATCCCTCAAGCTGAGGGAGGACATCACGGTAGAGATGAAGTTCCAGGCAAATGACATAACGGGACTGTACGTAGAGGTCGAGATGTACGGACATACGTACAGAATAGACGAGTTCGGCTATGACGAAACTTACGGCTGGTACGTAGTGGAGTTCGATAAGTTCTCCGTAACTCATATGTCCGAGACTATCAAGGCAACTATCCGCGATGCCGACGGCAATGCGGTAAGCAAGGTGCTTACCTACAGTGTTGAAAGCTACGCGGCAAGCAAGCAGAACGATGAAGGCATCGGCGATCTTGTAAAGGCAATGATGAAGTACGGCGATGCTGCAATCGCCTACGGCGCAGAACAGAACTAACCAAATAACAAACACCGCGCCGTGCTCACGGGCACGGGGCGGGGTACGGTTTGTAGGGGAGGCGTTCCGCCTCCCGCATATCACGGCAATGAAACGGCGGACGAGCAATGCTCGCCCCTACGGCGAAGAAACGGTATGAACCGTAGGGGAGCGGCTTGCTGCTCCCGCAAACTCCCTCAGGCGCGTTTCTTTTTTCTTGATATTTTTACATGCATATGCTAAAATTGAAGTGAAAGGCGGTGGTCGTATGGAGATAGTAAAAGCGGAAAAGAAGCATATCGCAAAAATAGAGTCAATATACGGTGCGGCGCGGCGCTTTATGCGCGAGAACGGCAATATGCACCAATGGATAAACGGATATCCCGATACCGCTGTAATAAGCGAAGATATTGAAAACGGGCGGCTTTATCTGTGCGTTGACGGTGAGGAAATGCTCGGTGTTTTCTGCTACTTTTTCGGAGACGATCCTACGTATGCAAAAATATACGAGGGCGGGTGGAAGAATGCCGAAAGCTACGGTGTTATCCACCGCATTGCGGTATCCGAAAATGCACACGGCAGGCACGTTGCCGCTTTTTGCTTCGATTGGTGCTTTGAAAAATGCAGTAATTTGAAGATAGATACCCATCGCGATAATATTCCGATGCAAAAAGCACTTCTGAAAAACGGCTTTGAGTACTGCGGTATCATATACATTGCAAGCGGAGATGAGCGGCTTGCCTATCAGCGCACGGAGGTAAGATGATGCCGAAAAATCCGAAACAAAAATATAAGCTGTTGTACGTGATGCGCTTGCTTTACGAGGAGACGGACGAAAGAAACGGACTTACCGTAGCCGATATGATATCCGCTCTCGGCGATATGGGTATTGAAGCCGAGCGAAAGGGCATCTACAGTGATATAGAAACACTTTCCGATTACGGTATGGATATAGAAAAGCGCAAGGGCGCGGGCGGAGCGGTAACGTACCATCTTGTAAGCCGCGAGTTTGAGCTTGCAGAATTAAAGCTGCTTGTGGATGCGGTGCAGGCTTCGAAATTCATTACGCGTAAAAAAAGCGAGGAGCTCATCGGCAAGTTAGAGGCGCTTGCGGGCAAAAAGCAGGCACAGCAGTTAAAACGCCAGGTCTTCGTTTCCAACCGCATAAAAACGATGAACGAGAGCATCTACTACTCCGTTGACTACATCCACGGAGCAATGATAGACGATAAAAAGATCAGCTTTAAATACTTCGATTGGAATCAAAATAAGGAAAAGATACTGCGCCACGGCGGGCGCGTTTATACCGTAAGTCCTTGGGCGCTTATGTGGGATGATGAGAATTACTATCTCATAGCATACGATTCGCTGAGCGGAAGCAAAAAGCATTACCGTGTTGACAGAATGATGGATATGCAGGTGTTAAGCGAGGCCCGCGAGGGCGGTGAGGAGCTTGCCGGTGTTGATACCGCGCTCTATTCAAAGCAGACCTTCGGTATGTACGGCGGCAGGGAGGAGACGGTAAGACTGCGTTGCCATAACAGCCTTGCAAACGTAATGGTAGACAGATTCGGCAAAGAAACGACCTTCTTTAATGCGGACAGCGGGCATTTTGATATCGTCGTGAAGGTAACGGTAAGTCCCGTGTTTCTCTCATGGGTGGCAACGTTTGGATCCGATATCCGCATAATGAGTCCCGATGCGGTCATAGAAGAGTATCTTGCGCTTCTAAGACGCGCGGCAAAACAGTACGAATGACAAGAAATGTACAGTAATAGTCAATAATTGTTCTTCAATCCCCGTAATTTGTGTTGTAGAATATATACAAAGAAAACATTACAATGCAAAAATTGCATTCTAAACAAATAAGGAGGATAAAATGGATAAGAAGATCCCCGTAGCCATCATCGGTCCCGGTAACATCGGACTTGACCTGATGAAAAAGATCATTAAGAGAAGCAAGAATATGGAGCTTGCGCTTATGGTCGGTAACGAAGGCTCCAAGCACCTTCACGTTGCCGAGGAGGCAGGAATCCCCACCACCAACAAGGGAATCGACGAGCTTATCAAGCACAAGGACATCAAGATAGTATTTGATGCGACGCTGGCAAGCGCTCATATGGTGCACGCCCCCAAGCTTAAAGAGGCGGGTATGATAGCTATCGACCTAACTCCCGCGGCTGTAGGTCCCTACGTTTGTCCGCCCGTTAACCTTCAGGAATACAAGAACGAGCCCAACCTCAACCTTATCACCTGCGGCGGTCAGGCTACTATTCCGATAGTTTACGCTTTAAGCGAGGTATGCAACGTTGAGTATGCAGAGATCGTTGCCTGCATCGCGCGCGAGAGTGCGGGTCCCGGCACGCGTGACAGCATCGACGAATTTACCATTACCACCGCAAAGGCGCTGCGTGAAGTGGGCAGAGCGAAGAAGTCCAAAGCTATCATTCTGCTTAACCCCTCCAAGCCTCCCATTATGATGAGCAACACCATCTACTGCCTGGTTGACGATCCCGATGAAGAGAAGATCACCAAGGCGGTAAACGATATGGTTGCAAGAGTTCAGCAGTACGTTCCCGGTTACCGCCTCAAGATTCCGCCTACGATCGACGGAAACAAGGTTACTACCATGGTAGAGATCGAGGGTGCGGGCGACCACCTGCCCAAGTACAGCGGAAACCTTGATATCGAGACCAGTGCGGCTCTCGCTGTAGGCGAGGGCATCGCTGAGGCTCTCTTGAAAGAAGGAGGCGCAAACTAATGAAAAAGATCAATATAGTTGACCTTACCCTGCGCGACGGCTCTCACGCAATGAGCCATCAGTTCACAGCTCAGCAGATGGCTGATCTTGCGGCGCAGATAGATACCATCGGCGTTGACTACATAGAGTTCGGCCACGGTAACGGTGTCGGCGGTTCCTCCATTCAGTATGGCTTCGGTGCCGCTACGGATGAAGAGTATATGAAGGCGGTAAACCCCGTTGTCCATAACGCAAAGCTCTGCGTTATCACCCTTCCCGGTATCGGAACCAGATACGACCTTAAAATGGCTGTTGAAAACGGCGTAAGCGTTGCAAGATTCGCTACTCAGATGTCAGAGTGTGATATTGCGCGCCAGCACATCGGTATGGCAAAGGAAATGGGCCTTACCCCTTGGGCCGTTCTTCCTCTTGCAAAGTTCCTCTCCGTGGAGGAGACCATATTCTACGCTCAGCAGTCCGAAAAGCTTGGTGCTGAGGTCATCTACCTGCTTGACGGCGGTGGATCCGCTCTCCCCGAAGAGGTCTACGAGCGTGTATTCGAAGTCTGCAAGCGCGTTGACGTTCCGATAGGATTCCACGCACACAATAATATGCAGCTTGCAGTTGCAAACTCGCTTGCCGCAGTTGATGCCGGCTGTACGTATATTGACGCCTGCCTCAAGGGATTCGGCGCCGGTGCGGGCAACTGCCCCATTGAGCCGTTCGTTCTCGCTCTTGAAAGAAAGGGATATAAGACAAACGTAGACCTTTACAAGGCAATGGACGTTGGCGATAAGTATCTCAAGCCCATTATGCCCAGACCTCAGGAGCTTACAAGCGACCAGATCATGCTCGGCTACGGTGTTTACTCCAGCTTCCTGCTCTTTGCGAGACGCGCGGGAGAAAAGTACGGCGTAGACCCCAGAGATATTATAAAGACTATCGGTCTTCGCGGATGCACCGAGGGTCAGGAGCAGATATGCATTGAGGTTGCATACGAGCTTGCTCAGAAGAAGAAAGCAGCCGAAAATAACTAAGATATTAAAAAGGGGTAACGGCTTTGACCGTTTACCCCTTTTTGCCCTTTTTTGATTATGATGACTGAAAGAATTAAAAATTTAAAAGATTTTATATGCTCGTTCCCGCCGGAGGTGTTTTCCACCCGTGCGGAGATAATTACCGAGAGCTACAAAAAGACCGAGGGAATGCCCTACATCCTTCGCCGTGCCATCGCCTTCAAGGACATTATGGAGAACATTGATATCCATATCGGAGAAATGGAGATGATCGTCGGCGCACTCAGCGGTAAGGCACGCGGCTGCCAGGTGTTTCCCGAATACGATATGACCTTCCTTATCAATGAGATGGACGGTCTTGCCGACAGAAATACGGACAGATTCGTTATTTCCGAGGAGGCAAAGGCAAGCCTCAGAGATATATACCCTTATTGGCAGGATAAAACGGTGGCGCATTACGCTTCGCTTGAAATGACGGGCGAGCAGAAGGATGCCGCCGCTTCTCTCGTGTACATCCTTACCTCGATGCGTTCCGGTGTTGGCCACCTCGTTATTGACTACCGCTCATTCCTTGATAACGGTATCAAGGGTGTGATGGAGAACGCAAAAAAATACCGTACCGAGGAAAATGCGGATTATTACGATGCCATCGAAATAACTCTCAATGCGGTTTGCGCGTATGCAAGACGTTATTCCGAGCTTGCGGCAAAGCAGGCAAAGGCCGAGAAAAACGAAGTGCGCCGTAAGGAGCTTACGGAAATTGCAAGAGTGCTTGATAAGGTACCCTACGAGCCTGCGGAAACGTTTTTTGAGGCGGTGCAGTCATTCTGGATAGTACACCTTGCACTTCACCTTGAATCAAGCGGACACAGTATGTCCCCCGGTCGCTTTGACCAGTATATGTACCGCTTCTACGAGAATGACCTGAAAAACGGCAAAACGCGCGAGGAGCTTGAGGAGATACTGCATTTCCTGTGGCTCAAGTTCTTTGAACTGAACAAGATAAGGGATAAGGTAAGCACCATTGCATTCGGCGGATACCCGATGTTCCAGAATCTTATAGTCGGCGGTATAGACGAGGACGGTAACGTAGCTGTAAACGACCTTTCCTACCTCTGCCTTGAGGCAACGCGTCAGATAGCTCTGCCCCAGCCCTCGCTTTCCATTCGCTGGAACGAAAAGGCGGATAAAAGATTCCTGCTTTCGGCGCTTGATACCGTGCGTATCGGCGGCGGTATGCCCGCAATGTTCAACGATAAGACTCTTATCGGCAATATGCTTGCAATGGGCTATAACGAAAAAGAGGCAAACGATTATGCCATCGTCGGCTGTTCGGAGACTACCGGTAACGGCAACGTTGAGCCTTGGCTTACGGGCGGATTTTTGAACGTTGCAAAGGTTTTGGAGCTGACGATATTTGACGGCTTTGACCCCGTTTCAAAGAGAGAATTTCCTTTTAAGACCGGAAACGTTGAAAATATGAGCTTTGACGAATTTTATAATGCGTTCAAAACTCAGCTTGCGTACTATCTCTGTCAGCACGTAGCGGGCGACGATATCCTTGATGCTCTGCACGGCAAATACGTGCCCACTCCCTTTACCTCGGCGTTCATCAAGGGCTGTGCCGAAAAGGGAAGAGATAACTTAAACGGCGGTGCGAAGTATAATTCCACCACTCTGCAGATGGTTGCGGTGCCTAACGTAATAGATTCCATTATTGCCGTAAAGAAGTTCGTTTACGACGAAAAGGCAGTAAGCTTTAAAAAGCTTAAAGAGGCGCTTCTTGCCAACTTTGAGGGCGAGGAATACCTGCGCAATCTCCTGCAGAACAAGTCCGTAAAATACGGAAACGATGACGATTCCGTAGACCTTATCGGCAAGGATCTTGTTGATTTCCTCTATGATGAGGTAAATAAGTACGAAAGTCCGCGCGGCGGCAAATACCGCCTTGCACTTTATACCATCGCTTCAAACGTGCTGTTTGCAAAGCATACGGGCGCAACTCCGGACGGCAGAAGAGCCTTTGACAATCTTGCCGACGGCGGTGTTTCCGCAGGCCACGGCAGGGATAAGCTGGGCGCTACCGCACTTCTCAACTCCGTTGTTAAGCTCACTCCCTCAAAAATGCTCGGCTCAAGCCTTCTCAATTTGCGCCTTACGCCCAACTTCCTTACCGATGAAAATAAGGAAAAGATCGCGGACCTTGTGCGCACGTACTTTAAACACGGCGGTCAGCACATTCAGTTCAACGTGTTTGATGCAGAGATGCTTCGCGATGCGCAGGTACACCCCGAAAGATACCCCACTCTCATGGTGCGTGTTGCAGGCTTCTCGGTGCTGTTTACCACCATCGAAAAGGCGCTTCAGGATGATATAATCGAGCGCACGTGTCAGGAGTCGGGAGGCGCGAAATGGTAAACGAAATTACCGCAAACATCTTTGATATCCAGCGCTTCTGCCTCTTTGACGGCGACGGGATTCGTACCACGGTGTTCTTTAAGGGCTGTCCCCTTCGTTGCGAGTGGTGCTGTAATCCCGAAAGCCAGAGCTTTAAGCCGCAGCTGCTCATAAAGCCGTGGAAAGGCTGTGCCGACTGCATGAGATGCATAGATAAATGCGAGCGCGGAACGCTTTCCTTTAAAAACGGCAGAGTGGTTGCCGATGAAGTAAAGTGCGGCCACTGCGCCCATTGCGAAAGCCTTTGTGCCTATGATAAAATAAAGGTCGCAGGAAAACAGTACACCGTTGATGAGGTAATGGAGATCATCCTCAAAGATAAGGATTATTACGATGATTCCAACGGCGGTGTGACACTTTCGGGCGGTGAGGTCACCGCACACGAAGAGTTCGTTTTGGCGCTTATGGACTGCCTTGAAAAAGAGAACGTAAGCGTGATGATAGAGACCTGCGGATATGCGGAAAGCGATACGTTTACAAAAATAGCCGCAAGGGCAAAGCGCGTTTATTTTGATATCAAGCTTCTTGATAATGCACAGCACGAAAAATATACGGGCAAGGGCAATGCCCTTATCCTTGAAAATCTCAAACTTGCCGCTGCTCTTACTGAAACCGTAGTGCGCGTGCCTCTTATTCCGGGCATCAATATGAACACGGAATTTTACCGCGCGCTCGGTGAGCTGGTTGAGACCCTTCCCGTAAAGGCAGTGGAGCTGCTTCCTTACCACCGTCTCGGCGTAGCCAAGTACGCAGAGCTTGGCAGGGAATATGCTCTTTCCGATATTCGTCCCGCTTTGCGTGCGGAAAACGAGTCGGCGCTCGCGGAAATAAAAAAATACACCTCAAAGCCCGTCGGCTTCAGACAGTGAGGGAATATGAAAAGAGTATTTTGTATTATGCTTGCAATGATGATGTGCATGGGTGCGCTTGCATCCTGCGGCGGCACCGCCGCTCAGACAGAGCCCGTTACCGATGCACCTATAACCGATGCACCCGCAACGGAGCCCGTAACGGAGCCCGTAACGGAGCCCGCAACGGAGCCCGTAACCGAGCCCGTAACGGAGCCCGTAACGGAGCCCGTAACGGAGCCCGTAACGGAGCCTGTGCTCACACTTCCCACGGAATTTGACGAAAGCAAAATTGTGCTTTCCTTCGGTGCTATTTCCGACGTGCACGTTGCCGTAAGCCCCCAGGTAAATAAATCCAAGTTCACCACCGCACTCAACACCCTTCTTGATTTTGCGAAAGCGGACGACGAGGACGGACTTGATGCCGTTGTTATTGCGGGCGATATGATAAGCAACAACTCCAAGGGCGATAAGACCGCAAATTTGGAAATGACCGCATTTGCTAAGATCGTCAAGGATTTTGCACATTCCTCCTTTGGATCCAACGTGCTTGTTGCCGTAGGTAACCACGATACAAGAAGCGAGCTATCCAAGCTTCCATCCGTTCGTGATACTTATCTCGGCGCTGAATATTTTGCAATGGACGTGGAAAGCGATCTTGCAAAGGGCTACCGCCATGCGGTGATAGAAGGTTACCACTTCATAATTGCCGAGCCGCTTGTTTCTCCTTACGGAGAGTTTGAAGATGACGTGCTTGAGTGGATAGATGAAACTCTTAAAGAGATAACCGCAGAGGCTCCCGATCAGTACGTATTCTTCGTAACCCACCCCACCGTTGCAAACACCGTATACGGTAGTGAGGACGATTTTGAGCCCGGCCACAACAGATGGCGCTCCACCAACCTCGGTGCTGTGCTTGAAAAGTATCCGCAGGTAATCACCTTCAGCGGACACACGCATTCCCCCATATTCGACGAGCGCTGCATAATGCAGACGGACTTTACCGCAGTAAATACCGGCTCTACCGCAAACACCGCGTTTGAGCTTGAAAAGTACGAAAATATGGTGGAAAACACCCTGCCCGTTATGGATAACTCCGACGTTTCCACCGGACTTATGGTTCAGGTGGATGCAAACGGAAACGTAAAGATAACCCGTATTATGTTCTCACAGAATGCGGAAATAAAGGATGCGTGGTATCTTGAGCATCCTCAGGCTGACGGCGCGCATCTTGAGACTTACACCCGCGAGGGTCGTGAGGACGCAAACAAGGCCCCCGTGCTTGAGGGCAAGATAACCGTTAAGGTTGAAAGCGGAAAGGTGCAGCTCTCCTTCCCCGCAGGTACGGATGATGATTTCGTACATCACTACACCTTCACCGTAAAGGACGCAAGCGGCAAGCAGGTAAAGGAGATATTTGCACTTACCGATTTCTTCTGCGTTACCGATGCATCCAAGATGCTTAAGACCTTCACGTATGAGATAGCGCTCGAAAAGGGCAGCTACACCGTGGAGGTAAAGGCAGTCGACTGTTGGGATGCGGAAAGCGGAACTATCTCGGCGAAATTTGAGGTGACAGAACCTATGACAGAACCCGTAACCGATCCCGTAACTGATCCCGTAACCGATCCCGTAACTGATCCCACAATAGAGCCCGATGACTCGTCGGAGGCTCCCTTGGCTGTTTTTGATCCCGCTGTTATCATCGAGGATATCACCGGTATAACCGGCGACCAAAAGGGTGTTTCTCTTGAAGGGATGAAGGGTATTTCCTCTCTTGCCGCGCATGCAAACAAGAGCGCAGACAAGATCTCCGTTAGCCTTGAGGAGGAGGGCGGCGATAAGTTTGTAAGATTTACAAACGAAGGTGAGTATACCTACAGCCAGCTTTACATCAACCTTGCGGATAGCGTATTTACCGAGGGCGCGGAGTACAGCTTCAAGCTAACCTTCAGGCTTAACAGCGGATATACCTGCACCGATTCCAAGGGCAGAGCGGTTATTGCCCGTCTTGTAGACGGTAAGCAACGCGATTTCACCATCGTTTCCGCAGATGAGCTTTCCTCAAACGACTTCTCCAAGTGGACCACGGTTGAGTTTAATATCACGGCGGAGAATGCTCCCACCGTTTTGAGAACGATAATTTTTGCAAACCCCGGTGATCATATTGATATCAAGCGCCTTGAGATATACGGTGACATTACCCCCGCAGAGCCCGTGGCGGATCCTGTTGTTCCCGATGCTGATGCAATCAAGATCGCTTGTATCGGTGACAGCCTCACCGCAGGTGTGGGCGTACCCACAGAGCAAAGAGCGATGTTTTCGTATCCCGGTCAGCTCCAAGCCTTGCTTGGAAGCAAATACAATGTTTTGAATTGCGGCCGCTCCGGTGCAACCGTTCTTACCAACGACAGCAAATACTTTAACGGCGGTACAAACGCATACCACTACGGTAGCGTTCAGAAATTTAAGGATGCAAAGGAATTTGCTCCCGACATCGCAATAATTATGCTTGGCACGAACGATGGTCCCAGATATCTTGACAAAGCGAAGGGCGACCCCGAAAAGGAAGCGGAATACAAGGCAGAATTTATAAACGAGCTTACAGGCTACGGCAAGGCAATGGAGACAGCGAATCCCGACGTTAAGGTTTACCTTATGCTTTGTCCGCCTTACGAGAAAAGCGCGGATAAAAATGCAAATTTCGTAGAGAACATTCATCCCATCATTCGTGAGGTAGCGGAGAACAACGGCTGGACGGTTATTGATGCTTACACCCCTATCAGCGAGGCGAATAATAACGGAAAGGCACTTTACTCCGACGGACTTCACTTTGTAAAAGAGGGTTACGCTATTATCGCAAAAACCGTAGCGGAAGCACTTGGACTTAAATGAGAAGGATAACCTATGAAAATCAAGAGTATTACGAGCTTTATTATGGTGATACCGATACTCGCGTTGGCGCTTTGTGCATGTACATCCACCGTTGATCCAGTAACCGATGCCCCCGTAACGGATGCTCCCGCGACAGATGCTCCCGTGACGGACGCACCTGCGACCGACGCCCCCGCAGTTCCCGAGCTTGATGCGCTCGACAGCCTTACTCCCTCTGATGGAGATAAACTGAGGATAGCTTGCATCGGCGACAGTATCACTCAGGGTACGGGTGTTGACGATAAGGAGCACGATAGCTACCCCGCACAGCTTCAGGCGCTTCTCGGAGATGATTACGTTGTCGGCAACTTCGGTAAGGGAAGCTCTTACGTGCTTAAAGCAGACAGTAAGTTCAATACAACTTATAAGGACAGACCTCAGCTTTCATACAAAAACACAGTCCAGTATGCCGACAGTATTGATTTCGAACCAGATGTTGTCGTAATTATGCTCGGCACAAACGATATGCGCCATATGTTGAGCGATGCGGCAAAGGCGGAGTTCAAGGATACGCTTAAAGAGCTTGTTGAAAGCTACGAGGAGCTTTCTTCGGTTCAGAAGGTGTATCTCTGCACCAACATCCACGCGCTCTCCAGCAGTATGGCGGAGCAGCTTTCAAGCGGTGAGATGGGCAGGCTCGTTAAGGAAACGGCGGAAGCCGCAGGATGCGGATTTATCGATATCGGCGGCATTACCTTTGACTTTATGAGCGTATATATGAACACCACCGCAGACAGACTACATCCCGGAAAGGAAGGCTATGCGGAGATAGCCAAAGCAATGGAGGCAGGTATCCGCGGTGTTGAAGCCAATATCACTGTTCCCTCACTTTCCGAAAGCGGTGTGGTATTCGTCCGCGAGGGCGGAAAAGCTGACGGCAAGGGTGAGACTCCGGAAAACGCCGTGGATGATCTTGCAAAGGCTGTTGCACTTCTCCGTGAGAGCGGCGGTACCGTCGTAGTATGCGGTCCCGTGCTTGTGGATTACAATATGTTTTTGCCAGATACGGCAAAGCATATTACCGTAACTTCTCTTTATAACGGTGTAGACTACCGCGCAACGGCAGGTGCAAAGCTGGATATGTCGCGCTCCATATTCCTCGGCGGAGATTTCACGTTTGACGCGGTCACTCTTAATATGACCGCGAACAGCGTAATGCTTGTATGCAACTATCATAACGTAACTATAGGAAAAGACCTGAAATGCACGACCGCAAGCTCTTCTTATAACTATCCGGTATTTGTTGCGGGCATAAACGTAGGAAATGCGGGCGTTCCCGACAGCGAGATAGATTTCGGCGGAGAATGCAATATCGTTATAAATAACGGTGATTGGCAGTACATCAGAGCGGGCAACCGCCGCCAGAGCCAGGATCTTCCCGTCGGCAGGATACTTGAGGGTGCAAGCGTTACCATCACCGTAAACGGCGGAACCTTCCGCAACGGCGGTTCTACCGCGCCCACTGCCGCAGTCGGAATGAACTCCGTTTACGGCACCTGCTCGCTTATCATCAACGGCGGCGCCTTTAACAGCGATATCTGCGGAGTAGGCAGAGTAGGCGGTATTACCGGGCCTTTCTCTACGGAAATGGCAGGCACTGTAAATATTGAGATAAACGGCGGAACAGTCTCCGGCAAGATAATCGCCGTTCAGGATTCTACCTCCAAGGTAACTGGCAAGGTGAACGTAACCTGCACGGCGGCGTATGAATCCAAGCTTCAGGGCAATTTTGCTTCTAAGGTAATTAAATAACCGAATACTTCGGATGGAAATAACTCAGAAACGCAAAAAAGGCAGGAAGGGATCCTGCCTTTTTTTGCGTTTAGTACGGTCGGTTGATGGTCGTGATTTAGATTTTTTTGATCTCTTCCTCTTCTTTTTTCAGCATCTCAAGGTAAGCGGAGGGACTCATATTACATTGTTTTTTGAAAAATCTG
>JAZQJQ010000005.1:0-50511 GCA_045541735.1 Eubacteriales bacterium | reverse complement strand
CATCGACTAAACGAATACTAAAAAACCTTGATATATCAAGCTTTTCAGAGCCCCGCCACCCTCGGCGGGGCTCTTTTTACCCCAGTTTTACCCCAAATTATCAAGATGATTGAAATAAAAAGCGTCATGCACCGATTTGAGATATGTATAATAAAAAGCCCCCGCGCACAGCTATCGAAAGATAGCCGCGCACAGGAGCTTTTAAGTATTTGTTTACTTGTTCAAAGCATAGGCTTTTAGGAATTTAAGCTGCTCCTCGTTTACGGGCGAGTTTCCGCTGATCGTGTTGTATTTCTCAACTCCGAATTCTGCAATAAAGCTTTCATAAGCTTTTATTACTGCAACGCAAAGATTTTTGTAAGTAACGTAGAATTCGCATTCCTGCGGTTCATCGCAGCGGGTCTTTATTCTTATGTGCAGCGGAGTATTACGGATCTTTTCGTTTACCTTCAGAATGCCGATACCTACGTCCTCGTCAGTAGCCATATCCCAAATCACCACGGCTCTTTTTGCGAAAAAGATAGCGTCCTCGGGCGCCGAGTGAAGTGTTGCGCGGGTATACAGTTTTACCTCAATTATATTGCCCTCGTCGTCAACCGGAATGTATTCCACGGTTCCGCTATTATCAAATTCAATTACGTCGCGATGCAAGTAGTAGAGAGCGTTTATCAGAGAGCTGAAGTTTCTTGCGGATGCGCTGCGGCAGACCAGGCGCGCCTCGGTCCTGCCGTCGGTGAAGATCACGCCAAGGTTTTCGTTGTCAAGGGGGATAAGCTTGCAGTTGAAATAATTGGTAAGGTTAGTCATTGTTGTTTCCTTTCTGTTTGTGTTTTTTTTATTAATTATTTTTATATAAATATTTTACCTTCGAGGTTTGCAATGGCCTCGTTCTTTTTTGCTTCTGTGGCTTCTGCGTAGATATTCATCGTTGTTTCTATATCCGCGTGGCCCATAATGCTTTGTATGATTTTCAGGTTGCTTTCGTTTTCGCAGAATCTGGTACAAAAGGTGTGGCGCAGATTGTGCGCGGTGAAAGGGCGGATAGGGCAGGGAACTTCGCCGTTGGCAGTTCTTTCCTCGTCATACTTTTCGTATGCGGCAAGTATTCTCCTGATTGCAGCGTTTACTGTTTTTTGATGATGGGGCAGGCCGTAGTTGTTGATAAATACAAAATCGTTTTTCCCGCAAACTGCTACTCTCTTTGTGCGGAAAAGCTTTTGCTTTTCCCGGAGCTCCAGTAGGGCGTCCTTTACTTCTTGCAGCATCGGAATGGTGCGGATGCCCGCAGCTGTCTTTGGGGTACTGAGGGTATAACCGACCGTGTCATCCGGACGCATGCGATAAGTCAGATTGTGGTCTATGCGGATAACGTTATTTTTAAAATCGCAATTAGACCAACATAGACCCGATGCTTCGCTTACGCGGCATCCGGTGCCGAGAAAGAACGTGAAAAGCAGCAGCCAAGGTGTGTATTTGTCATCAGAGGAAAGAAAATCCATAAATGCTTTTTGCTCCTCTACCGTTAGCGCGTGTTGTTTTTTCTTGCCCCAGTCATGCTCTTTTTTTATTTCCTTCATCGCCGCAGTTGTGGGGTTGGTTCGGATGTATTCATCGCGGACCGCCATATCAAACGCGGGGTGTAGAAGCGTGTGTATTATCTCCATGCTGTTAGGCTTGAAGTGTTTGTCAATGATCAGGTAATTGTAGAATGCCTTTACGTCGGAGTATTTTATGTTGGATATTTTCCTTTTCCCGATTTCTTCTCGTACAAAGGTGTCATACATATACAGATAGTTTGCAAGCGTTGACTCTTTTAGATTGCGCTTGCCTGAAATGTATTTGTCAAAGATCTCATTCAGTGTAACCTTGTGGGACGCCGCTGTGCGTATGCCGTCGCGCATATCGGCGTGGATCTGATCTTCCTTTTCCCTTAAAGAGAGATCCTCGCGCTTACCTGCGGGTGTTATGTCGGTTGGCAAGAGGCGGTTGCTGTAAATATCGTGCCGCTTTCCAAGGGCGTCGGTGTATCGGTAGCGGTAGCTCCCGTCCTTGCGTTGGGATTCTCCGTCGCGGAGTACTCTGTTTCTTAAATCTCTTCTTTGTGCTCCCATGTTTTTCACCCCCTCACATTGATACGGAGTTGAGGTGGATCTGAATGAGGGAAACGTTCCAAAGGATACGCTTTCCGTACTGTATGCAAGCACCTGCATCGCGGCCAATGTCAACTGCTGTCTTTCTGCCGCAGCTGAGCAGTGCCTGAAGCTCTTCGGTGGTGATTGCCAGCTTGTTGATTATGTCAATAGAGTTGTTTCTTGTGGTTGCATTCATTTTGTTTTTCTCCTTTTTTATATTGTTAATAGATAATTTAGTGTTACTCCGTTTCGCCAATGCGATAGGTGAAATACCGACGTGGCTAACAGAGGCAATTTGTCGTACTTTGTTTTCAGACCGTGTTCGATTGCGAATTTTTTGTTTTCTCCACGCAGGAAATAGGTGCCTCGAATTAGCTTTTCGTTAAACCTTTTCGGCTTACCGGTGTGTTTGTTGATGTTGAATTGCCAGCGCTTGCGTAGTTCCCGTTCAAGCTTTTTTCGGCCTTCCTCGGTGGCGCACATGCGTTCGTAATACGCATACGCCCTTTGGGCCTGCTTGGCACGCAGGTAATGGTAAGGAATTTTGTTTTTTAATTCTGAATTGTCAAAGACCGGTTGGTTAGGTGCTATGCCGTCAAAGAACGATTTAACAAAATCGGTATCTTCGGGCAATATGCGTTGCTTGGTTTCTTTGCCGCCCTTGCCGTTTTCCACAAGTACGCACAAATATCCGCTCTCATCGCGGACCAAATCGCGACCTTTAAGGTGTAGCAGTTCGGTTCTGCGGATACCCACGCATTGCTGAAACAAAACGGTGCGTTCGTATTTCTTGTTCGACAAATCGTTGTCTGAACGCTTTGTTTTGCCGTTGAAACTTCGGTTGCGGGTGAATTTGGCAGTTACGCGTTTTGGCTTTTCTATTTCTCGCAGATTATGTTGATGGTAGATGCAGACGGGCGATAGATATGTGTGTATCGAAGAAGGGGAAAGGTCTTTTGATTGTAAGTATGCGGAGTAATCCGCGATGTGCCTTTCGCATTCCTCTTTGGATTTGCATTTATATCGCTCTCTGCAGAAAAATATGAACTTTCGGTAGTTTCGTATGAATGCTTTTCGCGTAACGTCGTTTGAATACTTCTGGAAGAATTCCTTTGCGTTATCAAACAGAATTCGTGATGTAGTTTTTCCTCTGCTTATGATAATAAACTCCTTTCGTGTTTTCGTTTAAAATGAGTATGAAAGAAAGATGATATTCACAAAAGCAGGGAAGCAAAGTTGAGAAACAAAAAGCCGCTGTGCACACAATTTTTACAAATGGATATAGGTATAGCTATAGCTATGAATATCCATTGAAAAAACTATGTACACAACGGCAAAAGCGTTGTCAGAATGAGCGAGAGCGCTCAAAAAATATGTATGTACTATTCAATTTTCGCAGGGCCCCCCTGGCAACCCTTTATTTTAACAGATTTTTTTGTTTTGTCAATACTTTTTTGAAAAAAGATGAAAAATATCGCTTTTTCGTTGCGCCTACCTTAAAAAGGTCGTTAAACTTGTCCATATGTCTCGATTTTTGATGCGCTCTGACCGCACCGCCGAGAAAAGGCGTGCCGTATGTCGAACCCCCATACGCTCACAGAAACTTCCGTCGCTCTGACCGACGTTTTTTCTGCTAAACGGTTATATTCCAAAAAATTGAAATATAACCGTTAGCAGAAGGGCTACAAGATGTCGTTTCTGTCATCTTGCAGCCGATGGCATCCGCCTTGGAGTTGAGGCGGATGACCCTGAAGGCACCCTGGGAGAAATGGGGCGCCTTCGCAGTTTCGGGGTAGGAAAGAGGTGACGCCCCGAACGAAAGCCCCGAAGCTGCATACTCCAATTTTTTAAATATCTTTCGCCTAACTATAGTATGACAGAAACTTATTCGCCGTAACTGTCGAAAAGGCAGGTCTTCGTCGATTATTTCGGTATTTTCATTCGTATACGTCTTTTCCTTCGTAGGTTCTTCCTGTTTTGCTCCGCTTTTCGCTCTGCTTTTGCTACGGCCACGGTTTGCGGCTGTTCGCAGTTCATCGCATGTCATTTTCGTGGGTTTGATAGCATAGTCGTCTTGCTTTATGTTCGGTCGCACATCTTGAAGGGCAGTGAAGAACGGGAGTGAGATTTCATACTCCTTTGAGTTTTCAACAACCAAGTCGATAAGATGATGGGATTTTATTTTACTTAAATCTTTGTAAAACATCTCGAAACCCAAACCGCCGACCGGTGGATGTAGCCAGAAGTAGTCCTTGACGAATACCTCCTGATAATCATAATCGTAGACAATGTAACCCGCTTCTTCGAATTTTTTAAGTATCTTCAGAACCTTCGCCTTTGATAGATTACAGCAGCTTGCAACGTCGGAAATAGGGCAGAAGAACACGGAGGAGTCGGATGACAAATCTGCTGTGTGTAAGAATAAATAAACAACTTTTTCGTCCGATGTCAAATCGCGAAACGCGATAGTCATCCATAGGTCTGTTTTTATACTGCGATTGTAATTAGCCATAGCTTTTAAAGTCCTTTCAATTTTTTTATAATCTTTTTTGTGGCATACGCCACCGCGTATGCAGCGGCGTGCTGATTTTGTTTTTGAAAACGACACTGACGTCGATTGCGACGGGGATAGAGATAAAGACGATGTTTTTTGATATCGCCTTTTGAATTTGCCTTTTGAACTTGAGTAGACGTAACCAATACCCATTATTATGTGATAAGCACTTACGCTACCACAGAGCATATACACCACTAACGCATCTCTCATATATCATGTCACTCACTCCTTTCGATTTGTTTGACATAAATATGAAAGACGCACTATTCTAAAAAGCGCTTTTGAATAGCGATTTTGGAATGGATGCTTTAAGACAAGAAAAATCTTAAGGTTTAATATATCAAACAAAAAGTCAATTTAATCATTTTCCAAAAAATGATTAAATTGACTTGACTAATGATAAAATAATGTTTATACTGTAGATAAGCAGATTAATATGTTTTAGAGGGATTTATGCGTAATTACAATTACAAAAACAAATGGCAAAAATCACTTATTCCCGAGGTAGTTTCTTTGCTTACACAAATACACGAACACAAGGGAGAGCAGACCCTATTAATGGAAGCGAAAGCTGATACGCTGACTCAACTCGTTGAGATAGCAAAAATACAAAGCACAGAGGCATCAAATAAAATTGAAGGAATCTATACCTCGGATGAACGGCTCAAGAGTCTCGTTTCAAACAAGACAACTCCTCGAACAAGGAACGAGCAGGAAATTGCCGGATACAGAGATGTGCTTTCAACAATACATGAAAGCCATGACTTCATTCCCGTAAAGCCGTCAATTATATTGCAGCTTCACCGTGATCTGTATAAATTTAGCGGCAAAAATATTGGTGGCTCATACAAAGGGGCTGACAATGTGATTGCAGATGAAGACAATGAAGGCAACAAACACGTTCGTTTCAATCCGGTACCTGCATGGGAAACACCTGCGGCGGTCAATGCAATCTGCGAGGCATTTGACGAGATTTTAGCCGAAACGGATGCCGATCCGCTTCTTATCATCCCGATGTTTATACTTGATTTCCTGTGCATCCACCCGTTCAATGACGGTAATGGCAGAATGAGCCGATTACTCACATTGCTACTCTTGTACCGTGCTGGGTATATCGTTGGAAAATATATAAGTATCGAAAAAATGATCGAGCAGACAAAGGAAACCTATTACGAAGCTCTCGGGAACAGCTCCGCAAATTGGCACGAGGATAAAAATGACTATATACCTTTTGTGCAGTATACACTCGGTGTAGTTGTTGCAGCATATCGTGAGTTTTCTTCAAGAGTTAAGTTGTTTGCGGCAAGCAATCTATCCAAGCCCGAGCGCATCAAAGAGATCATCAAAAATACGCTTGGTAAAATAACAAAATCCGAGATTATGGAAAAATGCCCCGATATCAGCCAAGTTACGGTGCAAAGAGCTCTTAACGAACTGGTGACAAACGGAGAAATATTGAAGATCGGCGGCGGACGTTACACCGCATATATTTGGAATCACGAAAAGGAGAACTGAAATGATAACAGGCGAGCTCAAAAATAAAATTGACGGACTTTGGGACGTGTTTGCGGCAGGCGGACTTGTTAACCCCCTTGACGTTATAGAGCAGATAACTTATTTGATGTTTATCCGCGACCTTGACGATACCGATAACATCCGCGCAAAAGAGGCTGTTATGCTGGGATTGCCCCATAGAAGCATATTTGCGGACAAGGTGAAGGTAGGAGAAAGGGAAATCGACGGCAATCAGCTCAAGTGGTCGGTATTCCACGATTTTCCCGCAGGTAAGATGTATTCCACCGTACAGGAATGGGTGTTTCCCTTTATTAAGGGACTGCACGAGGATAAGGATAGCGCGTACTCCAAATATATGGACGATGCCATCTTTAAGATCCCCACGCCCCTGCTTCTTGAAAAGATAGTTACCACCCTTGACAGCATCTATGAGCAGATGGCGCAGATAAAGGATAGCGATATCCGTGGAGACGTCTACGAGTACCTTCTCTCAAAGATTTCCCAGTCAGGATTGAACGGCCAGTTCCGCACTCCTCGGCATATCATCCGTATGATGGTAGAGCTGATGGATCCGGGGGCAGACGAGGTTATCTGCGACCCCGCCTGCGGTACTTCGGGCTTCCTTGTCGCCGCAGGTGATTACCTCAAGGAAAAGCGCAAAGAAGAAATATTCTTCAACAGGCAGAAGAAGGCGCACTATATGAACGGTATGTTCCACGGCTACGATATGGACAGAACCATGCTCCGCATTGGTGCCATGAATATGATGACTCACGGCGTGGACAACCCATATATCGAATACCGCGACAGTTTGTCCGATCAGAACCCCGACAAAGAAAAATATTCCCTTATCCTTGCAAATCCCCCGTTCAAGGGCAGTCTGGATTATGATACCGTTTCTGCAGATCTTCTCAAGGTTTGCAAGACCAAGAAGACCGAGCTTCTGTTCCTTGCGTTGATGCTTCGTATGCTTCGCGTGGGCGGTAGATGCGCAGTGATTGTTCCCGACGGAGTTCTTTTCGGATCTTCAACCGCGCACAAAGCGATCCGCAAGGCAATCGTTGATGATAACCGCCTCGAAGCTGTGATCTCTATGCCTTCGGGCGTGTTCAAACCCTATGCAGGCGTTTCCACGGGAATTTTGATCTTTACCAAGACAGGACACGGCGGCACGGACAAGGTTTGGTTCTACGATATGCAGGCAGACGGATTTTCTCTGGACGATAAACGCACCCCCGTTGCGGAAAACGATATTCCCGATATAATCGCACGCTTCCGTTCTGTTAAATCCGTAGGGCCCGGCGTCCCCGACGGTCCGTATAACGAAGCCGAGAACCCACGCACCGCAAAGTCCTTTATGGTTCCAAAGGATGAAATCGTAGGAAACGACTACGACCTCTCTATCAATAAGTACAAAAAGACCGAATATAAGCCCGTGGAGTATGCGCCTACATCACAGATTATGGCAGAGCTACATGAGCTGGAAATGGAGATCACAAAGGGGCTGGCGGATTTGGAAGGGATGTTGTGAAAATATATGTAATAATTAAAATAATAAGTATTATTGTGAGACAGTTTTTTATCCCAAATCCATTTGAGTGCTTTGGAAACAACGCATTTTTAATAAATTTGATAGCAGAGCCAATTATTCATTTTGTTATTTTTATTCTTGTGAGAACAATTTACCAACCTGGTTCAGATCCCGCGATTGGCAGTTTTTTATATCTGTTAACATATTCGGTTATTATAGGATTGTTGTGTGTGTTGGGGATTTTCTCATTTGCGTGGTGGTGGGTTCTAGTTGTAGTAGTGGCTATAGTCGCCTTAATTTATGGTGTAATATGGCTGAAGGAGAGGTTGTTTAATGGCTAAAAAGAAAGATAAACCGCAAGTTATCAATAATATCGGGGAAATAAACCTTGAAATCGATTACGATAAGCTTGCGGAATCGATAGTGAAAGCACAAGAAAAAAGCGAAAACGAAGCCAATAGAACGAAAAAGTTCACCTCCGGCACCTTTGCAATGATAATATCTCTCGCATTTCGCGGAGTGGCTTTTTTGGGGTGGCTGATTGCACTTGCAACGCCTATTGCCATAATCAACATTGCTAAATCATTTGTGTGGAATGAAACGAATGCTGTTATCGGCAATGTTTTTAGCATTGCATTTGCGGTGGCGCTGTTTGTAGTATTAGTTTTATACTCTTTTCTGCTGTGGAAATCAGCTAAAGAAATTGAAACAGAAAAAGATCGAAACTACATCATTTCCGTGTTTTCGGGAATCGTAAGCTTTGCAGCTTTAATAGTTGCATTGGTAGCTCTTTTTAAGGGGGTGGGATGATGGCGAGATTGTGTGATATATGTGCATTTCAATCGGGTGGAACTCCTTCAAGACAGAATCCGGAATATTTTAATGGTGATATACCCTGGGTTACAACAACTGCCTTGAATGGCAGTACCATTTCTTTGGAAAACGCCAATGAATGGATTACTTTAAAAGCTATAGAAGAAAGTGCCGCAAAGATTGTACCGGTCCACTCGATTTTGGTAGGCACTCGTGTAGGTGTTGGAAAGGTTGCTATCAACTTAGTACCAATGTCAACAAGTCAAGACATTATTTCATTGGTAGGAATTGATCAAAACCAATGGAACTTGGACTTCCTTTGCAAATTTTTATCAAGCAAATCTGCCTATCTAAACTCACAGGCACGAGGAGCGACCATTAAGGGGATTAAAATAGAAACTTTGGCAGAACTTGAATTGCCGAATTATTCAATCCCAGAGCAACACTTAATTTCCTCAACATTTAATTCGTTGGAGAAATCAATTTTTCTCCGCAAGCAACAACTTTCAAAATTGGACGAGCTTGTCAAAGCACGATTTGTCGAACTCTTTGGCGACCCTATAACCAACAGCAATAATCTTCCAACAGAGCGAATGGAACAGCGTTTCAGCCTGAAGGCAGGCATTACCACAGCAGCAGACGATATACATGACTTCGCAGAAGGTGTGTATGAGATTCCTTGCTATGGTGGCAATGGAATCCGTGGTTATGTGAAAGAAAAATCATATACAGGAGATTATCCAATCATCGGCAGACAAGGTGCTTTGTGCGGAAATGTTCAATATGCTACTGGTGACTTCCACGCAACAGAACACGCTGTGCTTGTATCGCTGCTAAAGAATGATAATTCGGTTTGGGTATATCATTTACTCAAACTGATGGATTTGTACAGGTATCATACGGGTGCGGCACAGCCTGGATTGGCTGTTAAAACACTTAATACCGTAGAAGTCATTGTGGCAGATAAGAGTAAGCAAAACCAATTTGCATCTTTTGTCGAACAGACCGACAAATCAAAATCTGAAATCCAAAAGAGCCTTGAAAAGCTCGAAACACTAAAAAAAGCGTTGATGCAAAAATATTTTGGGTGAGGTAAAGCGTAAATGCTCAAACATAATGGCGGACAATTTTACGAAATAAGAGCATTACATACACTGCGTATTGTTTTCCCGGACGAGTTCGATAATTTGGTTTTGTCAGACAAACCGGATTTGATAGATGACGATAAAAAAATAGGTATTGAAGTAGTACATCCAGCAAACTCAAAAGAAATGGAGTTTTCGTCATATTATTATAGATATTTTGAGAATCAACATATAGATCAAGTACCGCAAAAAGGCTTGGAGATCTTTCGAAAAAACGGCTACGATGTATGTATAAATGAACAGAGCAAAACCATTAATGGATTCAAACATTCGTATCAACCGTTTGGCCTGCAAATGATATACGATGCCATTGATCATAAAGTTGGTAAGCTAAACAAGCTGCAATACCAGTATGCTTCTAACATTTCGCTATACCTTGAAATGAGTTGTTGTAATTATGAATTTGCGAATCTTGAAACTGCAAAGCAAATAATAGATTATGCCAATAATCTACAAAATGATCAGCGTTTAAAGTATAAAGAAATATTTTTCGATTGCCTATTTACGTTCTATAGATGTAATATCGAGAAAAACGAAGTAACAGAAATTGATATGTCAGACTTGATTGATGCTATTGATGTAGAATATGATAAATACATATCACGGAAGGTCTCGCCAGATCAACCGGATTCACATACCTAACTTTTACCCCCGATTTTGCCTGCTTTGCGGACATGGCAATCTCGGCGGAGAATTCAATTGATGCAAAAATATTTTGTGCGAGGTAAAACAATGATAGAAAGACGAACAAAAGAAGATAAGCCCGTTTTAGCAATTTGTTATGATTTTGATAAAACCTTATCACCTGATGATATGCAAGCACAGGGATATATTCAGGCAGTTTATGATGGTGATGTAAAAGCCTTTTGGGATGAATGCAGAGAATTGGCAGAAGCCAACGATATGGATTCCAACTTGGCTTATATGCGCAAGATGGTAGAATATGCACATGGTCGTATTGTGTTAACGAGAAAAACGTTAAGAGAATACGGATCTAAAGTGAAATTGTTCCCGGGTGTGGAGGAATGGTTTGAGCGAATGAGAGACTTCGGCAGCAAACACGATGTAATCGTTGAACATTATATCATATCTTCCGGTCTTAAGGAGATGATCGAGGGAACGTCCATTGCAAAAGAATTCGAGCAAATCTATGCAAGTTCCTTTTTGTTTGATGACAAGGATGTACCTATTTGGCCTGCGCAAGCTATCAATTACACAAACAAAACACAATTTCTGTTCAGAATTGAAAAGGGTGTGTTAGATGTAAATGATACCGGTGTAAACGACTACTTTGAACCTGAGAATATTCGTGTTCCTTTCAGAAACATCGTATATATCGGCGATAGCATGACGGATATCCCCTGCATGAAGCTTGTTAATGTTAACGGTGGCCATTCCATAGCTGTATATGACAATAGTACATTAGATAAGAGCAAAGCGTTTCAGATGTTAGCTGATAACCGTATTAAGTACTTTACACCTACTGATTATACTGATGGTTCAGAGTTAGATAAACTCGTAAAATCTATTATTCTCAGAACGGCAGCAAATGAGGTTTTGGAAGAAAAGCATTTTGCATGCAAAAAAGAACGTGATGAAGAGCAAAGCTCGAGCGCTGAAAAGTACTCACCGGAGCATATGAAGTTGATAATCGCATTAGATGGTAGCCGAAATTTTGAAACTACTCACGCGATTATGCCAGCATTGTCGGCTATTGACGATTGGTCACAAGAGGAAATTGAATTGATGCTTGGAATAGCACTTACTCATCATCCTGTTCGTTATTTGCTTAATGATATAGATGTTAACGCGTTTTATCGCAAAATAATTGGTATGTTGAAAAAGCAAACCCCGAAAGCTAAAAGGGTTATGAAACATTTTGAAAAAGAGTAATGCAAAAGAATATGTGAGGTAATATAATGGGATTTTCCGAAAAAGTTCAGGCAGAGGCATTAGCCGCATGCGAAAGACGGTGTTGTATATGTCATAATTTTTGTGGAACAAAAATGGCTCTTCACCACATTGTACAAAGAGCAGACGGCGGAGATGATAGCTTCGATAATTGTATTCCTCTGTGCTTAAATTGCCACGAAGATATGGGGAAGCCCGACCCAAGACATGTTACTGGAAAGCATTACAGCGAGCGTGAATTGAGGCTACATAGAGATAACTGGTATGAAAGTGTGAGAAACGCGAGATCTGGCATTAAAGAAGTAACCAAAAAAGACATTGAAAAACTGTTTGCCGATGATGAGGTAGTTGTTCTTGACGGTGGAACCATAGGCGAAAATAATGCTGTAAATATTGATGGTATGACGACAACACTTAAAGAATTGGCAAAGAAATTGCCCCGAATAGAACAAAGTGATAACTGTTTTAACACAAGCGATGAAGATGACTTGTTACCCGACGGAACCAGTAGAAAGATTGTAATAGTTTAACGATTTAACGGGGTGAACCGATGAAAAAAGACACTTTAAGTAAAATTATATATTTTGATAAAGAAACCATAAAAAATATTTTACAGGAGAAGCATAAAGGAACACGCACCTCTGAATCCAAAATTTCTGAAAACACACATGTGAATGCAGAAATTGCTACGGAAGCATCCGGAGAAGCCAATATTGGCATGCCATTTACAGCACGATTGAAATTTGCATTTTCAGGAAAAATTGCAACTAAATATTTAATACAACACGATAGCGCAACAACAATTACCTCTACGGAAATTTCGGATTTTGAAAACATAAAGTCACAGTTTCAAAAATTCGATAATGTTCAAGTCTTTGATGTTGAGAATTCTTCAACATTCTATCGAGTTGCAGGTGGTTACTTAAGAATGGTGGGTAACAATGTAGAAGGCGTGAATGTCAAAGAGTTCAAAGCTGCAATGGAAAGTTTTGAGGGCTATGATGTATATAAAATCGATAACTCTACATATGTTCGATTTAATAACGTAGCTTTTGTTAGTAATTATAAAAGGAACGATTTACTTACCACTAAACTTGATATTTATTGTGTACCTGTAGGGCATTTTGCCTCGGAAAATTTTGACTTCATAAAACAACTTTATCGTATGCAAGAGTTACTATCTGCAGCTGATGCACCAAAATCTTTAGCAGAAGTTTATCCGGCAAAAGAAAGCGATGAACCCGTTTTACCTGTTGAGATAAAGAAAAAATCTAATAATATAAAATTGTACGATGTTGTATATGCGTGTGTTTCTGTGTCAGCGGAGGAAAGCGATAAATGAGAGAATATCATATAGTTATCGGTTCCAAGTCGTTTTTTAATGATTATATTAATAAATTGCATCTTGAGAATCCTCAATCTTTTCTTACTTTGGTTAGACTTGATGATAGTTTGAAAAACCAAAAGCTATATACTCGTGATGATATTATTACGGATTGCCTTGTAGTGAGAAATGATGACTATCACGGAATTGTTTCATCTGCACACGATAGATTGGGCGAATTGATTAAAGATCTTACCCAAGATGATGCCTCAATATATATTCACAATCCTCCTGCAACTTTAAAGTCAGAATTAAAAACTCAAAGTGAACGCACTGAAATTGCACTTGATTATTCTGTTGAAAAATATGATATTAAACGTAAACCCGAAGATTTTGTTGAAAATATCAATTCTATAGAAAAAAGGATTTTCGGCCAACACATAGCCGTTGCTGAAATGGCAAAAAGTATTTGGTATTTGACAAATGTTGAACGAAAAAAGCCTTATGTAGTAATGTTGTACGGCAAAAGTAGCTTAGGTAAAACGGAATTGGTTCGTGAAATTGCAAATTGTTTTTATGATTCCAAGTTCATGGAGAAACATCTCTCTATGTTTAAAAGTGGTAATTATGCCGAATATTTTTTCGGAAACGAGCCTAACCGCAGTAGTTTGGGTTTTGAATTGCTTGAAAGAGAGTCTAATTTGATTTTTTTAGATGAGTTAGATAAATGTCCGGAAGGGTTTTATTCTGCATTCTACACGCTTTTTGATAATGTTGTATTTAAAGACTTGACATATGAAGTGGACATAAGCGGAACGCTTATTGTTTTAACCTCAAACTATGACAGTGAAGATGAAATGAAGAAGCATTTAGGATTACCGATCTTTTACCGAATTGATAAATTTATTCACTTTGAAGATTTTAATACAGAAACAATATATCAATTAGTGCAAAATGAAATTAGTAATAGAAAAGATGAATTTGCTGACTTTTTTACTGAAAAAGAATTATACGAAATAGTAAGTCCTTTTATTCAAGCAAAGGGTGAGAATGCACGAACAATAAAAATTAAAATCCAACAAGCGATAGAAAATATGATGTTTACTAAAGTTGAAAACAGTCAAAACGGAGGCTATTAAAATGACCAATTTTGACTTCCTTAAAAGCACTCCCGATTTTGACGCGTTTGCGGACGTAGCGATATCGGCGGAGAAAATATTACATATCGATGTTGACGCCTGTGTGCTGAACTGCCGCAGTGCGATGGAGTTTGCGGTCAAATGGATGTATTCCGTTGACCGTGATCTTGTCATGCCCTATCAAGACAACCTCGTCAGCCTTATGAACGATGAGAAGTTCCGCGATATCATCGGCAACGACATTTGGCGTCGTATGGAATTTATCCGTAAGCTTGGCAACAATGCTGCCCACGGCGGCAAAAAGGTAACCAGTGAACAAGCAGAACTATGCCTTGAAAACCTTTTTGTGTTCCTTGATTTCGTCGCATACTGCTATGCACCCGCGTATACAGAACAGCATTTTGATAAATCGCTTCTTGAACTTACGGTTGACGAGGCTCTTTCCTTCGTTCGCGAAAACGATATTGACATAAACAAGCTTATCGAGGAAAACAAAGCACTCAAGGACGAACTGACCGCACGTCGTGCCGAGCAGCAGCAGACCTATGTACCTAAGCCTCTTGATCTTTCCGAGTATAAGACAAGAAAGATCTATATAGACTTTATGCTTCAGGATGCCGGCTGGGTAGAGGGTAAGGATTGGCTGAACGAAGTTGAACTCTATGGTATGCCCAACAAGAGCGAGGCAGGTTATGCCGACTACGTTCTCTTTGGCGATGACGGCAAGCCTTTGGCAATTCTGGAAGCCAAGCGCACCTGCGTGGACGTCGCCAAGGGCAGACAGCAGGCAAAGCTCTACGCTGATCTCTTGGAGCAGAAATACGGCCGCAGACCGATCATTTTCCTCTCCAACGGCTTCGACACGCGCATCTGGAACGATAAATATTATCCCGAGAGAAAAGTGGCATCGGTTTACTCCAAACGCGACCTTGAAAAGCTTTTCAATCTGCATACGATGCGTACAAGCCTCAATAACGTAATAGTGGACAAGGCTATTGCCGGACGTTACTATCAGGAGGGTGCTATCAAGGCGGTATGTGAGGCATTTGACAAGAAAAATCGCCGCAAAGCGCTTCTTGTTATGGCAACGGGCTCGGGCAAGACGAGAACAGTCATTGCGCTTTGCAAGGTTCTGCTCGACCACGGCTGGGTAAAGAATATCCTGTTCCTGGCTGACCGAAACTCGCTCGTTACACAGGCAAAGCGTGCCTTTGTGAATATGCTTCCCGACCTCTCGGTAACCAATCTCTGCGAGGACAAAGGAAACTTCGATTCGCGCTGTGTGTTCTCGACATATCAGACCATGATGAACTGCATTGACACGGTTAAGGACGAGAACGAGAAAAAACTCTTTACCGTCGGGCACTTTGATCTTGTCATCGTTGACGAGGCGCACCGCTCCATCTACAACAAATACAAGGATATTTTCAATTATTTCGACGCTCCCTTGGTTGGTCTTACAGCAACGCCAAAGGACGAGATCGACAAGAACACCTATGATATATTTGAACTCGAAACCAACGTACCGACCTATGCCTACGAGCTTTCTCAGGCGGTTACCGATGGCTTTCTTGTTGATTTTATGTCGGTTGAAAGCAAACTGAAATTCATTGAGCAAGGTATCGTGTATGATGACCTTTCCGAAGCCGATAAGGAAGCATATGAAAACACCTTTGAAGACGAAAACGGCGAACTCCCAGAAAGCATAGCATCGTCTGCGCTCAATGAGTGGGTATTCAATGAGGACACCATCCGCCAAGTGCTTCATATCTTGATGCAGGACGGTTTGCGTATCGACTACGGCGAAAAGCTCGGAAAGACAATCATCTTTGCCAAAAACCACGAGCATGCCGAAAAGATTCACGAGATATTCGGCAAGGAATACCCCAATCTACCCGGATATACCAAGGTTATTGACAACTATATGACCTATGCGCAGAGTGCCATTGATGAGTTTTCTGATCCGAAAAAGCTACCGCAGATAGCTATTTCCGTTGATATGCTGGATACAGGTATTGACGTGCCCGAGGTACTTAACCTTGTGTTCTTTAAAAAGGTAATGAGCAAGGCAAAATTCTGGCAGATGATAGGTCGCGGCACGCGCCGTTGCGACGGGCTGATAGACGGCAAGGATAAGGACAAATTCTACATCTTTGATTTCTGCGGTAATTTTGAGTTTTTCCGTATGAACAACGGCAGACCTACGGCAAATCAGATTGCCCTGCAGGGAGCTATCTTTAAGCTCAAGGCGCAGATTGCGTTCAAACTGCAGGATCTTGCATATCAGACAACCGATCTGATTGCATTCCGTAAGTCTTTGGTTGACGATATGGTGCGCAAGGTGCGTGAACTCAATAAAGAGAATTTTGCTGTTCGTCAGCATTTGCGTTATGTAGAGCAATATGCAAATCCCGACAATTACAATTCGCTCACCTACGAGGATACTCTATTGATGGCGGAAGAACTTGCGCCATTGATCACGCCCGACGAGGACGAGGCATCCGCTGTTCGTTTTGACGCGCTTATGTACGGTATAGAGCTTGCATATCTTGCAGGCAAGAAGTACTCCCGCGCCCGTACCGATCTTTATAAAAAGGTCAACGGTATTGCAAGCGTTGCTAACATTCCCGAAATTATGGTGCAGTCCGAGCTTATCAACAAGATCCTTCATACCGATTATTTGGAGAATGCCGGCATAAATGAGTTTGAGCATATCCGCGAGAATCTTCGTGATCTTATGAAGTATATTCCAAAGACCGGAGTTAAATATATCACCGATTTTGACGATGAGATACTTTCCGTTGAATGGAATGAATCCGACCTTGAAAGTGACGATCTGAAGAATTACAAGGCAAAGGCAGAGTTCTATATTCGCCAGCATCAGGATGAGGCAGCAATCGCGAAATTAAAGAGCAACGTTCCGCTTTGCGCTGAGGATGTGAAGACCCTTGAACGTATTTTGTGGAGTGAGGTCGGCAGCAAAAAGGACTATGAAGCACAATACGGCGAAAAGCCTCTTGGCGAGTTTGTCCGCGAGATCGTGGGTCTCGATATGTCCGCAGCCAAAGCCGCATTTGCGGAATATCTTAACGACGTAAGTCTTGACTCAAACCAGATATACTTTGTAAATCAGATAGTTGAGTACATAGTGCATAATGGCGTGATGAAGGATTTTTCTGTGCTGCAGGAAGCGCCCTTTACCGATAGAGGCAGTATCGTAGAGGTATTTACGGATATAACCCTTTGGCTCGGTATCAAACGTGTTATTGAGCAAATTAACGCAAATGCAGCCGCCTAATCTAAAGGAGGTCCGGAGATGACAAAACAATCTTTTCTTGAATACTGTCTCGATACATTTGGCACATCGCCGGACTATCCGTTTGACGAGGGTTTTAATCCAATGCCGCTCAAGTCCGATTTGGTAAAACAGCACATCTATTCTGACGACTGGAGGAGTGTATAACGTGGAGAAATTTGTCGTTAATCTATTTGTTGATCTCTTTAAAAGAGTTCTTGAAAGCAAGATACCAAAATGGAAAGAACAGATAGAATTTAATAAGTTCATAACAGATACAGAAGCATGGTGTAATGAATTTATTCAAAAATATGAGTCCACCATTATTGCTTCGTCATACTTTTATGATTACACAGAGCATTTCAATTTAATAGATCGAATTATTGAGTTTATTCGTCAACCAGTTAATGTAACCGAGAGGGATTTTCTTGATGATCGTTATAACAATGCTATTGAGTATTTGAAAGAGAAAAAAACGCTGGGTATTGATGATCAACGAGCAGTAAGGGAATTCATAAACAAACTGTTTGATAATGTTAAGAATTTTTATGAAGGAAAGACACGCGCAGAGGATATTGCGACTTTCTATAATGTGAAGCAAATCAATGTTAAGGTCGATGATATCAACACTAAAGTTGATAAAATACTTGATGAGATTGCTCCACCTACACAAGCCACCGCTGAAAGTGCGCAAGAAGAAACTGTGCCTGTAATAAACAAAAAGAAGTATTCTATGCCCGAAAATATAATATTGAGGAAAATAGATGCTTACAGATCCATAACGGAAGGTTACGCTTTGCTATGCCATCCTGAAGACATGTTGGACGCATGTATGAAGAATAGAAAAATAGTATTGCTCGGTGAAGCTGGATGCGGTAAGAGTATAGCACTTAAGCAATTAGCCGCTATGGCTTCTGAAACTGATTATTATCCTTTGCTTATTAATTTAAGTTCCTACACGGATGAAACCGTTGAATCCTTGATAAAGGAAATATATCCAGAAATTGATTATGAAAAAGTATTTTTAATACTGGATGCTTTTGATGAGATTGGAACACAAAATAAAGGTCAATTTGTAAAAAAACTAAACAAATTTGCATCTCAAAACCCTAATACTATTATTTTGATTTCATCGAGAAATAATTTTTATTCATTTGCGGAAGAAAGCGAATCCAACGGACTTTTTGAAGGTTTTGCGGAATATGGCATCGCGCCGTTAAGTTATAGCGACATTTCTGAATATGCGACCAATAATGGCGTAAATTATCAGAGTTTCTGGGCTGCGGTTTGTAAAAATGAGCTTTATAATTTGGCTATTTCTCCGTTTTATTTAGTTGAGCTATTAAAAATACATAAACGAAATAATGAACTTCCCTTGAAGACAGATCTAATGGAAGAAATTATTAGAAACCGTTTTTCTAAAGATAGCAAAAAATATGCTTCAGAGAAAGAGCTTGCGGATGATGAGGTTAGAATATTTACTTGCCTAAGAAAATTGGCTTTTGCAATCCAATGTATGAAGACAGTCAAAATTTCAAACACAGATTATCAAAAATTGTTACCCAACAAGGATGATCGAGAATTAATCAAGTATTCGGGAGTTTTTTCTAAAGATGCTCAAAATTACTGGGGGTTTGAACACAATAATTTCCGTGAGTATTTGACTGCACAATTCTTAAATCAACTTAATATAGACAGAATTAAAGAGTTGATTTTTTCTGATCAAGGAAAAGTATTTGACTCTTGGATGAATGTTTTATCATTCTTGGTGCTAATACGCGAAGGTCAAGATCTAATGCATTTATTAGTTGAAAAAGATTCTGAAATGCTTGTTCGTTTTGAAAAATCAAGAATAGATGAAGCTGATAGAAGCAATATTGTGATTGGAATTCTTGAAGATTTCGCTGAAAAAAACATTTGGCTTTCACGTGGTTATAATGATGCGGACAAATTAGCTAAATTTGGTGAATCGTTAAAAGTAATAGAGTATTTACTATTGCAAATTGCCACCCCAAGAAATTTTAGGTCTCAATCTAATGCAATATCAGTTTTGGCAGAATTTGAGAATTTATATGGGATGCAATCAAAGATTCGCACAACGTTATTTAATGCGTTAAAGTCTGATACAACGCGAGATTATGAAAAATATCACTTGCTGGAAGCACTCATTTCATTAAGACTTTATAATGCGGAAATTAATAATTATGTAGTTGCAATTTTTTCGCATGATTTAGAGCCACACTATCGTCTTGGAGTACTACAATATATTCATAAAGTAGGGCTATTTGAAAAAAACATTGTTTTTTATACGGAAGAATACAATCGACCTGAAAAGCATGATGATAGCACAAGAATAAGATATGAGATACTTGATGTATTTACTAAAGTAAAACGAGTGGATGCATTATGCCAAGTGTTGTCTGCGATAGCAAAGCATAATGACACGTATTCTTCCGATTCGGATAAATATGAAAAGGTAATTCATAATGCTATCGAATCATATAATTCTGGAAATACTGAAATCTTTGAAACAATAATTACCTTTTTTGCGGATCCACATATTTATAATCAAGAATTTCATAAAATAAGCAAATTGTTCTTCGAAAAGACAAAAACCCAAGCTATTGCATTTGTTAGGTTGGCGAATATGGATTTGGAATATAAAACATTTCACACCATATCTTCAATGGAACAAATAGCAGATGCAGAGTGTTACCTTGAATTACTTGATTTATATAAAAAAGGAGACTTGCGATACAGAGAAATTATTGAGTATTTAGCTTATAGATTGAGTGAGGATTCTGAAGTTTATGAAAGATATAAATCCGCGCTTGCTGTTGATGGAATTGAATTAGCTCCTAAGTCTCCTCCGTTTGATTATGAAAAAGCAAGGCGAGAAGGACGACAATACCATTTTGATTTACTGTTTGACAAAGGTAGATATATATCTTTGGTAGAAAAAATGTTATCGACTATAGGAAAAGGGGATATTTCGTTTGCAGAGTTAAAGCAAACCAATTTTCTTGATTTTTGTCATGATATTGATAGGCAAAATTCAGAAGAATATGCAACAATGCAATTGTATTTTGACTTGGAGAACGAACATGATCAACGTCCGATCCTTGAGACACTTGAAGGAATATCAGATTGGGATTATTATGCTGTTTGCGAAGCACACGGAGCTTTGATGCAAAAAGATATAAAAGTAAGCGAGTCTCAAAAACAACTAATCAATCAACATTGCATTGATATACTTAAGGATTTGAATTTTAGAAAAGAAATATACGATAATGATAAAGGAGGTACAACATATACATATCGAGTACTGCGATTTATCTTCTTTTCTGAATATTTTGATTTTCCTTACGAAAAAAGTGTATATCTTGATATGTTGTTTGTTCCGTGTTATTTTTTTGATAGAGAAAACAATACTCAATACGGCAAATTCTCGAAATATGTCTTAGACAAATTATCCTGTGATGAATTACAAAATAGAATACAGTACAATTTGGCAAATGAAACAATGTGTTCGGACGTTATAGAGATGCATATTCAATATTGCCAAGATAATAATTTGGATTGGGGCGTTGAATTGGCAGAAAAGATTTGTCTTCAAAATGGTAAAAATAAAGATTGCAAACGGAAATGTTTAGAGTATCTTGAACAAATAAGAGGATATGACTACATTTACGATACATTTCTTTTAAATGCTGACAAAGATATGCTTGATGTAATTATTAATCTTACGTTAAAATATCGCGATCCTCGATTGAAGGACAGGCTCGAGGAATTAAGCAAGGCTTCAGAAGATAAACAAGCTTATTTAAGTACCCTTATTTATCTTAACAGCAAATATGCGTTACATCGGTATTATGAAATAATATCCAAAACTATGCAATCAAATAATATTAAAGATGATTCCTATATTGATTCTACCCTCGAGGCAATATCCGTTATAAAAGATACATCTTTAATTGATGAGTTGGATGCGCTTCGAGTTTTATTGTTCACCCCAGGGTTCAAGGATAAGGATGCTTTTGGGTTACAGTATGCTCTTTACAAGGCTTATGAGAATTTGGCAGAATTTGATTATGAATTGGTGAAGATGCATTTGGAAAAAGGTTTGGAAATTGATGCAATAGCCGAGTCAGATAAATGTTTTTGCAACACGTTACTACTGGATATTACTAACAAGCAGAAACGTCAAAGGGATAGAGCGTGGACAATTGGTGAAATTCAAGTATTTATAGGAGTTTAAAATTAAGTGTAAGAACCAAAAGGAGGTCTGGCGATGACAAAACAAGAATTTCTTGAATACTGCCTCGATACATTTGGCACATCGCCGGACTATCCGTTTGACGAGGGTTTTGAGACGGCGGTGCTGAGGCATGCGGATAATCGCAAGTGGTTTGCACTTGTAATGAAGGTATCCCGGCGCAAGTTTGGGTTTGACAGCGACGAGGCGATCGATGTTGTCAACCTTAAGCTTCCGACCGAGATGTTCGGTTCGTTCGGTGCAGCGGACGGAGTATATCCCGCCTATCACATGAACAAGCTACATTGGATCTCGGTGCTTCTGACCGATGCGCCGGATGATGTGGTGCAGTTTCTCGTATATGTGAGTTTTGAGGCAACGAAGGCATCCAAGAAAAAGCCAAAACAACCAAAATGAAAGGAGGCACCCTATGCCGCTTGAAATAGTAAGAAACGATATAACGAAAATGAATGTGGACGCCATTGTCAATGCTACCGACGAGGCGCTCTCGGGCGGTGGAGGTGTTGACGGTGCAATTCACCGCGCCGCAGGCGCTGGACTTCTTGCCGAGTGCAGAACGCTTGGGGGTTGCAAGACGGGCACGGCAAAGATCACGGGCGGATACAATTTGCCTGCGAAGTACGTAATACATACCGTCGGTCCTATTTACGACGACGGAGCGCACGGAGAAAAGGCGTTGCTTGAGTCCTGTTACCGCGAGTCTTTGGCTCTGGCGAAGGAGCTCAATTGTGAAACCGTGGCGTTTCCGCTTATCTCGTCGGGCGTGTACGGATACCCCAAGGATCAAGCCTTAAAGGTTGCTATCGACGTTATCAGCACCTTTCTTCTTGAAAATGAAATGACGGTCTATATCGTCATCTTCGACAGGGCCGCGTACAAGATCAGCGAGAAGCTGTTCTCGGATATTGCCGAATACATTGACGATAATTACGTTGACGGGCATACCGATCACAGCCGCGAGTGTATTCGTATGAATGCACTCAAGGCAACTGCGCCACGCGCAAAAAGGAAGAGATCAGACGATGACTTCCTTGAAATGTGCGAGTGCAAGGCTATGCTTGCCGAGATGACTTGGATGCAAAGCTAAAGCAGATCGACGAGAGCTTTTCGCAAATGCTTCTGCGCAAGATCAATGAAAAGGGTATGACCGATGCCGAGTGTTACAAAAAGGCAAACATTGACCGTAAGCTGTTCTCCAAGATCCGCAGTGACGTTAACTATAAGCCGAGTAAACCTACCGCTCTCGCGTTTGCAATCTCCTTGGAGCTTTCCCTTTCCGAGACCGAGGACATGCTTCGTAAGGCAGGCTTTGCGCTATCTCACAGCAATAAGTTCGATATTATCATTGAATACTTTATAAGCAAAGGTAATTACAATATTTTTGAAATCAACGAGGCTCTGTTTGCGTTTGATCAGAGTTTGCTTGGAGCGTAAATTTGTCGCATACGAAGCGACCAAACCTCTCTTTTATTAATGTACAATGATGACATCAAATGAAAGAGAGGTTTTCTATTATGAAAAACAAAGAAAAAACAATTGAATATTGTGGTGGCATTCAGCACGAAAAGCTGATCGTGCCGAACAACATTACCGAGCTTGTATTTATTTTGGACAGAAGCGGATCTATGTCGGGTCTTGAGGGCGATACCATAGGTGGTTTCAATGCTATGATTGAAAAGCAGAAGAAGCAGGACGGCGAGTGTTATGTTTCTACCATACTCTTTGATAATGAGAGTGAGGTTTTGCACGATCGTGTGAAGCTCGGCAACATTCCAAAGATGACCGAAAGGGACTATACAGTTCGCGGTTGTACGGCTCTGATCGACGCAATCGGCGGAGCGATACATCACATTGGAAACATTCATAAATATGCCCGTCCCGAGGACGAACCGGAGCATACAATGTTCGTTATCACGACCGACGGACAGGAAAACGCAAGCCACCGTTACACAAGCGAGCAGGTCAAGAAGATGATCGAGCATCAGAAGGAAAAGTATGGATGGGAGTTCTTGTTTATCGGCGCGAATATTGATGCTGTGGAAACCGCTGCTCGTTACGGTATCGGCAAGGATAGAGCCGTGAACTACAATGCCGACGGAGAAGGCACGCATATCCTTTATGAGTCGGTTGCAAAGGCTGTTTGTAAGGTCAGAGCGAGCGCGCCGCTTGGAGACGATTGGAGCGAGGAGATCAACGACGATTATCAGAAACGAGGGAAAACAAGTAAATAACCAAAATGAGCGGCTCTGCATCGGAAATGACCGAGGAGCCGCTTCCGTTTTTCATATATAATGCACTTTTTGACCGAGATTTGTTTCATAATAATATTGCTACTTATAGAGATCATTCTTGCTCATTATGTGTTTTTGCCTCTTTAGGACAAAAACTCCGTTTGCATTATGATGATCGTTTTACATTTCCTTCGGGAAAAATGGTAGACTATTATTTGAAAGAAACTATGGAAGAAGGGGTTATATGCAAATGATTGACAACGTGGCTATTGAGCGGTTCAAGGTATATTTGATGGAAGAAGAAAAAGCACCGGATACGGTTAGCAAATATTTGCGGGATATTAAGGTGTTTTCCGATTGGTGCGGGCAAAGGACGATCAGCAAAAGCATCGTCTTGGAATATAAGACTTATCTTCTTGAGCGGTACGCAACGTCAAGTGTGAATTCCGTAATATCATCCTTGAACGCGTTCTTTTTGTTTATGGGATGGGCGGACTTGAGGGTTAAAACCGTCAAGGTGCAAAGGCAGATCTTTGCCTCGTCCGACAAAGAGTTGAGTAAGGCTGAATATGAGCGTCTGTTGAATGCCGCAAGGGGAGAGAATAACGAACGCCTGATATTGGTAATGCAAACGATCTGCTCCACCGGTATCCGAGTTTCCGAGCTGAAGCATATTACCGTGGAAAGCGTGAGTATCGACAAGGTGGAGATTAGCAGCAAGGGCAAGCGCAGGACCGTGTATTTTCCCGGGAAGCTTTGCAAGCTTTTGAAAGCATACATTAATAAGTATAAAATAAAAAGCGGTCCCGTTTTCGTTACCAAAAACGGCAAACCACTTAATAGGTCAAATATATGGACAAGTATGAAGAAGCTTTGTAATTCTGCCGGTGTTTCTGCAAGTAAGGTGTTTCCGCACAACCTCAGGCATTTGTTTGCTCGCACTTATTACAGCAAACAAAAGGACATTGTGAGACTTGCTGATATATTGGGACATTCAAGCATAAACACCACCCGTATCTACACACAGGAAAGCGGAGAAATACACAGAAAACAGATACAAAAACTTGGTTTGTTGGGGCTCGAAGAGGTTACAACATAATCGACATTATGTAGTTTGTGTACATACGGCTTTTTCTGTATTTTAGCACTTAAACGGAATAGTTGTCAACGCATTTGCAGAAAAAGGGCGAAAAACACAGAAAATTTACAAAAGAACCCATCACAAAAAAGACCAATGAAGGAAAAAAGTTTTATCATTGGTCTGAATGTTGTGATGGGTTTGTTTTTTTGCGCTTTTCAAGTATGGAAAAACGCCGGTCAAGTTGCGAATACTCGCGTTTTTATCTGATGGTTTGATGCGTTTTACTACATAATGTCGATTATGTAGTATTTTGAAGTTAATGCGTAAAACAAGAAAGGACATAAAATGACATTATTTGAGACACAAGCGGTCATTAACGAATTGGACGTTATTCATTCCGAGCTGTCATCAAGCGGAAGGGAGATTATGCTTGAAGAACTTAAGAGGAAAAAGCGCAAGCTTATACTTATTTATTTCTTGCTGTTTGTTCTGTTGTTTCTGATAGCAACTTTGTTGGCGGCCTGGTGGAACGCGAAGTTCATGTATGATGAGATTACGATTTCGATCATGATAGAAAACATATTCAGCGGTATTGGCCCCGGTTTTGCTGCGGTAATTTTGGGTTATTTCATACATTTTATATGCTACGACAAAAAGTCTACAAAGACTATCGATGAAGGCAGACAATTCACCAAACGCGAGCAGGCAATCTTTGATAGAAGGTTCGGAGAACGGGCAGGTGTTTTGTTAAATCGCAGAAAAGAGTTGCGGATACGGTTGAAAAGCTCAGAAGTGCCTCCGGTATATCATAATTCGTATGCTTTGGATTGGATGGTAGAAGCATTAATAAACAAGAGAGCTGATAATATGAAAGAGGCCATTAATTTGTTTGAAAATTATGTTATGGCCGAGCGACATCAGGCAGAGCTGGTTGAAGCTATTAAGAGCATTACAGTTATAGAGAATATCTATTGTTGATAATGAAATACACCATTAAATTGAGAGGATAATATGCTAAAAAAGTTATTTGCAATTATTATTTGTTTTGCCATAATTGCAACGTCGGCGGTCGGCGTGTGCGCCTTTGAAGACGTGTCATCGTCACCATATGAAGACGCAATTGGGACTCTTGCCGAAATGGGGCTTGTGAAGGGAGCGAGCGCTTCTGAATTTCAGCCCAACAGAACCGTTACGCGTCAGGAGATGGCGTTGTTCATTGCAAGGCTGAGATCGGGGTTGGCTATTGACGATTCACCCGACACAGAAAACAAAACCATATTTACTGATCTTGTTGATTCAACGTTTAATGCTGCTATTTCCTTTTGCTATGATCTTGAGATCGTTAACGGCAAGGGAGGAACAGTTTTTGATCCCTTGGGTGCTGTTACGGTGCAAGAGGCATTGACTATGGCAGTAAGAGCTCTCGGTCAGGCGTCGGCCTCTTCGGGATTGTCCTTTCCTACGGGGTATATTAACAAGGCAAATATGTTCGGGTTAATGAACAACTTGGACGGAGTAGATTATGAAGCGCCAATGACGAGAGGTCAGGTTGCTCAACTCATATACAATACACTTTATTGCGACGATTTGGTATATCGCGGAGGCACCAATTTTGCCGATACTCTGTTTTCGGAAGTTACAGATGTTTTTTCCGTGCGCGGAGTGAAGCAAATAAAAGACAATTTCGAATATGAGTGCCGCGTCTCAAGAAATGGTACGGATATATTTAAAATCAAAAAGGTTAGTTTTTTGGGTTATACCGGTGAGGCAGAGGTTGAAATGATGACAGACGGAGTTTTTGTGTATACTGTCAAATTTCACTTTCCGGTAATGGGCTATGTTGTATTTCCAAGTGATGCACCTCCGTATGTAGCTGAATCTGCGGCTAAACTTTCGGCCTCGGAAGCCGAAAAACTAATGGTAGGAATATACGATAATTATATTTCTCGGTTAGGATTTGAAAGGATTGAGCCTACTTTTACTCAATTCAACGACAATATAACGGGTAACGTTTATTTGGATACGGCAAGGAATAACGGAAAAATCAAATACGATTATTCGTCAAGTAAAATTGGCAAACAAAGCTGGTTTAACGTCAGTCAGAGTTGGCTTGTTTTTTCGTCATTTTCCACAGGTCGATTGGAAGGCGATGTGTTGCTTAAGATTGCAGGAAACCAAAAAGCTTACAGTGTCTACACAGTTCGCGTTAACGCAAATCAGTAATAAACCCATTTGAACATCGCTTGACAAGTTTTTCAAGTATTATAAATAACTTTACAACGGAGAAACAAAAATGAAAAGACAATTTTTAGGTATCATCTGCAGTCTGGCAATGCTTTTGAGCACAGTTGCACTTGCTTCATGCGAAGTGTTGTGCGAACACGATTTTTCGGTTGAAATCGCCAGTGAGGCAACATTGAAATCTGCAGCCACATGTACGGCTCCTGCAGTTTACTTTAAGACCTGCTCAAAATGCGAAACCGTCAGTACAGATACAACGTTTACTTACGGCGAGGCTTTGGCTCATACCTATACTGCAGAGACGGTGAATGACAATGCTCTTAAGAGCGCAGCCACCTGTACTGCAGTTGCCGAATATTACAAGAGCTGTGCCGTGTGCGGTGCTGTAAGTACCACGGAAACGTTTACCTACGGAGAAATGCTTACTCACGATTACAGCGCGGAAAACGTGAAAAATGAGGCTCTCAAGAGCACTGCTACTTGCACTACTGTGGCGGTATATTATAAGAGCTGTGCAGCTTGCGGCGTTGTAGGGACGGATGCAACCTTTGAACACGGAGAAATGCTTGCACATAGCTATACTGCGGAGACCGTAAAGGCAGAAACAAAGAAGAGCGACGCTACCTGCGTGTCGCCCGCAATCTATTTCAAGAGTTGTGCCATGTGTGAAGCAATAAGCTCGACCGATACCTTTGTTTCGGGAGAAACAATGGCGCATAACTACACCGCAGAAATTGTAAAGACCGATGCGCTCAAAAGCGCGGCAAACTGCACCGATGCAGCTGTATATTATAAGAGTTGCTCGGCCTGCGGAGCCGTTGGAACTATCGATACATTTACAAACGGGGACCCAGTTGGACACAGTTTTACATTAGAGACGGTCAATGACCAGACGAAAAAGTCGGATGCTACTTCAACCAATCCCGCAGTATACTATAAGAGCTGCGCAACTTGCGGTGCAGTAAGTACAACCGATACTTTTGAATACGGCGATGTCGATTATTCTGCGACATTCAAATCGTTAGTGTCTTTGTTCAATATCTACAGGAGAGATCCGTTTAGTTCGCCTTCCGAGCTTACTCCATACCAAGCCGTGGAGCTTACTTGCAGGCTTTGTTCCGGTTATGGGGTGGATATGACACCCTACAGAGAATGGAAGAGTGATTGGATGTATGTGGATACCATTCCTCTTTCTGTATTTGACACGCTCACAACCAGAATGTGGGGCACCTCGTTTAATCTTGAAAATTATTCAGGCTACGATAAATCAACACAGACTATAACTTTCACTAATGGCGGCAAGGGCGGAGTTACCGAGATTGCATACGATTCTTATGTTATTGATGGAGATAAGTGTACGATCAAAGTAAGACATTTTGAAGAAACATCAACAAAGCCCGATGGCGGCGAAGAAGGTAAGGATTGGATACAGAGCTTTGGCAGATACAGCGTGTTTAAGGAGTGGTATCACATAAATATTACCATTGTTGATGGATATATGAGAATAGATTCGTTTACCTTGGGTGAATAAAGTCGAGGTGTATGAAAATGAAAAAAACATATATTTTAATGTTTTGTATTCTGATAGTATTCGCTTTTGTCGGCTGCGGCACAAATACCGTAAAAGTTGAAGACTACATAAGTGTAGACTTTTCTCCTACATACAACGGATATGCGAGCCCTGAACTTAAAATTGACGAGGACTCTTTGAACTCATTTATGGATGATAAAAAGACCTTGGACTTTATAAAAAGCCTTATGACCGATGATGAGGAATATGAGGAAATTGTTGACGGCATTGTGGATATGTATGAGAGCGATCCCGAAAGCCTTCCGGAGTTTACTGATGTTTTTAGATTTGATTTCGCGGAAGATTATTCTGCTCTCCGTAACGGTGATAAGGTGAAGGTCATTATGACCGTCAATGACTTTTTTGTGGAGCTAACAGATGCATCGGTAAATGATGTAGCAAAAAAACTGGGCTTTAAACTTTCAAAAACCGAGGTCGAATTCAAGGTTGATGGGCTTGAGGATTTAGCCACCGTCAAAGTTGATTTGGATAAGCTTTTGAAAGTTGATTTCGGCAAATATGATGGTTACGCCTCTCCCTCCGTAGAGGTGGATTACAATTACTTCAGTAGCCTTCTTATCGACGAGGTCAAAGAAAACTTTTCCGAAATGCTTAAAAGCAGCGATGCAAAAAAAGTCCTTGCTCAACCATGCTCAAATTGGTTTGTTGCAAAATTCGATAAAGCCTACATAAATCTGAAAAACGGTGACAGCATAAAGGTCAATATTGTTCTCGACTCTGTGTTTACCGAAAACGGTGTTTTTCTTGCGGATTTCGAAGCAGGGCTACTGCTTGACTTTAAAGGCGGAGCCTACACTTATACGGTTTCCGGGCTTGAAGAACCCAAAAACGTTATTGATGTTTTTGGAGGAATTGAGCAGTATGTTACGTTTTCTGGAGCGAATGGAACAGGTAGTACCGGTTATTATAACTGGGAGATACCGAATGATTACTCGAGAAATGTTGTGGACGATATATATTTTGTGAAAAGCGGTCGCTATAACGTTCTTGATGTTATAAAAGGAAATGCCAAGTTGGGTGCGATAGTATTTGAAGTTGAAGGCTCCGGACTATCCAAAGGAGACGTTTTGACGGTTACCGTTTCTAACAGCAGTTCAGTGTTCGAAAAAGCATTGGAAGCCTTAGAGGAGCTCGGATATATCATACCAACTCTCGAAACTCAAATAACTGTTCCGGATTTGGGTGAGTATTTAAAATCCAAAGATCAGCTTACTACCGAAGTGATCGAGGCTATCAAAAATGAGGTTTATAAAAGAAGAAGCACAGATGGCATTGACGAACTGTACTTCACCACATTTAAGCCGGGTGTTGAATGCCAAAATGCAAGTACTGCTTTTATAACTGCTATTTTTTACAAAAAGGGTTATTTCCCGGGATATATGATCGATCGGATCTATGACATTATTATAAAACCTGATGGTTCAATCGTTATTGCTAAGTGCGAGGAGGATATTTGGGAAGATAGTTCAATTGATGATGCGAGAGGACAGCTCGATACTAAAAAATATAATTATGAGCTTGTAAAATAGGAACTGAGCTGTAAATTAATAACTGCAAACGATTTGGTAAAGCATGCAGAAACTTAACACCCCCGAGGAGCTTGGATTTGTCGCTCTCTCGGGGGTGTTAAGTTTATAAAAGTAAACAAATGAAGGATAATTTGAAAAGGGAATTAATTGTTCTTCAGCTTGCTGAGGTCCTTTGCGTGTGCCAAGAGTATGAAAGGTGAAAAAATCGTTTTTGAATAGCGATTTTTTTATATGTTGACTTAAAACGCGAATTGTGTTAGATTAATAAAAATAGCTTTTATTAAAAAGGAGGCGAGGGCTTTGGAAAGAAATTATGAGATCTTTAGCGGAAACACTTTGGTTGCTGTTTGGAATAACGGACAGCTGACCGTTAAGAACGAAGCTCTGCTTCCGTTATATCTCAAAAATACGCAGAATGCGGATCTGTGGCTTGAGACCCGCGCTATCGACACGTACCGCGCAAACTCCCGCCTTCTTAAAAAAGCACTCCGTCTTGCGGAAAAGGATGATATTTCAACGGTAATTCATGTGAACGGTGCTACGATAACGGACAATTATTGGGTACGTCCCATCGGCAGTTCCTTGACTTATGCCGACGTTAAGTTTACAGACGATTATTTCTCTAACCTTGCCCTTCGCGGAACGTACAACAGTTTTAATCGTGCCGCAAACAGTAAACGCTCAAAAACTCCCGAGCTTACAAACGTGGGAAGCTTTGAAAAATGCTGGAAGCTGCGTGATGGCAAGTGGTGGATATATAAGCGTGCAAACCACGAAGAGACTTTTTCCGAGTTGTTTGTTTGTGAGCTTGGTGTTGTCCTTGGAATGAATATGGCGCGTTATGAGCGGGGCGATAAGTGTGTTAAGACGCTTGATTTTACAGATGGTGCATCTGTAAATTTTGAGCCCGCTTCTACCTTTATGGGCGACAACGAGGACTACGCGGATGTGGTCGAGGCGCTTAAAGTGTTGTGTCCCAAGGCAATTGAGGATTATATTAAACTGATATTTATGGATACCGTCTGTGCAAATCCGGACCGCCATACAAACAATTTCGGTTTACTGCGCGACACAACCACCGGAAAGCTTATCGGGCTTGCGCCGAACTACGATAACAACATGGCGCTGATCTCGCGTGGATACCCCGCAAAGCCAAATGCAAACGATCTGCTTATCCGCCTGTTTAACGATTTGCTCGACGTCTATCCCGAATATAAAAAATGTATCCCCGTAATTACCGAGAATGCAGTATGTAAGACCATCGAAAAGATAGGAATGCGAGTTAAAACCAAAGCTGTGGTTGAACTGGTATTGGCGCGGTACAATTTAATAGAATAAAAAATCGGTATTGCTTGAATGGGCAATACCGGTTTTCTTCAGATGCGTAATGTTTCAATCAAAAGCTCATCGGGAATATCTGCGATATTTCCGGAGTAGATCTTGGTCCACTCCTTTGATCTGCCGTAGAAGTTGTTGTTATAAAATCTGCCGCCGTGCTCTTCGATATAGTTCAGGCCTACTTCTTCGATCTCATCATCGTCAACACCTGCCCAGGTCTCAGGGGTGTTGCAGTCATGGCGAGTAAAGTATTCGTTAACTAAAAAAACGCCCAACTCAAAAGCGTTGGATACCTCCGGCATAACAAAGGCGTTCTTGGCATTGGCTGCGACGTTGATGTAATCGGAAAGGGAATTGCCCTCCGCAAAGCCCGCGTTGCACAGATCAAAGAAAAAATCGTATTCTTCGGCGGTAAGCTCATCCATTAGGTAGCCCATGTAGTTTAGTTCATCAAGGCTACGTGATGCTAACACAGCTTCGCCAAAGGGATTTGCCCCTGTTTTCACAGCCGCCAAATGCCATTTATTTTTCTCAATACCGTTTTTGCACAGAACATCCCAAATTTCCTTGCGCGTGGTCGGAAATTGAAAATATCGTCCCTCGCTCTCGCCTTCTTTAGCTATAATTACTTCTAATCCATTCATTTTAAAAATCCTCCATTAAAAAATAATAAAACGCATCCGTCTCCGAATTTGTATGCGTTCTACAATAATTATGAAAGAAATTTAATCTTACAAAAATTGATCTATTAGTTTTATCACATACTATTGACAAATAGGTCGGTTTGCCGATATAATTTTAATAGTTAAGATGAACGGAGGGGAAGACGGTGTATTTACAAACGATGCTTGACCAAAAAAACATAACCAAATACCACCTTTCCAAGATCAGCGGAGTGCCTAAGACTACTGTTATTGATATTTGCTCCGGCAAGAGCTCCCTTGACCGTTGCTCTGCGAGAACCGTATATCAGATCGCCCGTGCTCTCGGCTGCACGATGGAGGATCTGATGATGCTTGACACTCCGAATAATTACAACGATAAAACAGGTCTTCCAATGGACAGATCGTATCTTGAATGTGATCTCCCTTCATATCTGAAGGAGTCCATAGACAGAATGAAAGCCGCTTGGGAGTTAATAGATCGCGGCGAAAAATATTTGCGCTGGGATTGCGACTATTGCGAATTGCAGAGCGACATAAATACTGCCGAGGTGAGCGGTCTTGTAAACGAAGATCAGGCCTGGTATTTGCGCGAAAAGTATTTGCGTATTGAAAGGAGATGAGTTGAGTGATAGATTTCACATCGTTACCAAAGAGGAAAAAAGGATATGCGGGAGCAAACGGCAACAAGATATCTGTCGTTTACAACGATGAGATATACATGCTCAAATTTCCTCCTGCGGCAACGAGAAATAAAGAAATGAGTTATGCAAACAGTTGTGTTTGTGAATACATCGGATGTCATGTTTTTGAGCTTGTGGGTATCCCCGTGCAGAAGACCTTGCTCGGAACATACTATGTTAACGGAAAAGAGAAGATCGTCGTTGCATGCAAAGATTTCACTTACCCCGGAAAACAACTTCAAGATTTCGCCTCACTTAAGAACCAAGTTATAACCTCTCCGCGAGGTGGATACGGAACCGAGCTTTCGGATGTGATTTCTGCAATTGAGGATCAGAAATCAATAGATACGGTTATTTTGATGGAACGGTTTTGGGATATGTTTATCGTCGATGCACTCATAGGAAACTGGGATAGGCATAACGGAAACTGGGGCTTCTTATACGATGAGGAAACCGATACACAGGTTCTGGCTCCGGTATTTGATTGCGGAAGCTCTATGTACCCGCAGGCAGATGAAGAGATAATGAAGGCCGTCCTCTCAAACAAAGCTGAACTGAATTACAGAATTTACGAAAACCCGACGTCAGCAATTCAGATAAATGGAAAACGTATCAAGTATTACGACTATATAGCGTCTTTGCAAAACGAAGATTGTAACGCTGCGCTTCGCCGCATTGTTCCGAAAGTTGATCTTTATGAGATCTGCAGCATGATAGACGATATTTCTTGTCTGAGCGATCTGCAAAAGCTGTTTTACAAAACAATGATCTCAGAACGCAAAGAAAAGATACTTGATCATGCGTATGAGCTTTTATTAAACACTTAAGAGTCGTCAAGCTGTTTTACCCCAAGTTTTACCCCAAAAAGATCGAGAAGGACGGGGTAAAACAAAACGTGATGAAACGTTCGGCTTGGAAAAAATCTTGCAACCGCAGGTTTTTTGGGATCATAAATTTGGATGCATCGGGGTGGAATCATTTCCCCACGATGAAGACCATCGACTGATAGAACACTCGAAAAACCTTGATATATCAAGGTTTTTCGTCTCTCGCTTTTCAAATACGGTCAATTTACCGCAAAATTACCCAAAAACCGGGGTTCGGCATCTGCCGAACCCCGGTTTTGCTTTATTTGACTTTTCAATGTCTTATTCGGCGATAAAAGCTTTACACGCATCCAAGTGCGCAGTTTTTGTTGCGGTGTAAATGCTTTTGTGAAACCTTTATTGCTTCTTCTTACGAGTTTTTGTGGCATCATAGCTTATACCTGCAAGAAATTGAACGATGTCATCCTGCGCATACGGAAGAAGGACGGAGATCCAATGCAGCTTGTTCATATGATATGCGGGGTAAACGCCGTCGGATGCGCCGAAGGAGCCGAACATTTCAGTTGGAAGCTTCATATTAACAACATCGATAAAATCGTCGCTGTCAAAGCCAAATTTCCTCAGAGATACCTTCATTACCAGAGCATACCACTTGCGGTTGTCTTTATGTCTCAGCACCGCTGTCTCGAAGTCTTCGTCAAACGGATGATCTGCCACTGTGCCGAATGTATCAAGACAATAGGTGAGAAATTCTTGTCTGTTCATAGCCGTTCCCGCTTTCGGCATTCGTTAATTTTTTTCAAATTATATCACAGTTGAAAAGAAAAAGCAATCGGCATATATACAAAGCAAAAGCATAATAATCAGCGAGTTCTATAGATTGCTGTGTTTTTCATCTTCTAAAAAGCTGATTCCTTTTCATTTACTGTTTATATGGTTTTGTTGCAGGCAGGCACGAAGAAAAGTAGAAAAACCCATTTATTTTTAACTCTTGCCGATGTATAATCAAGATATAAACGCCGGAACGGCGCGCGAGGAGGCGGGATATTTGCTTGCGTATACAAAGCGCCCCAAATGGAATAACAGATCAGCACTTCTTAACGGCGCATTGATAAGCTGCTCAACCGTTATTTGTGGGGACGCGGCGCCGGCGGACCTGTCTGCCGAGCATCTTGCTGTAAACGAGGTTCTTGAGGTCGACTTGGTAACTGCGGGAACAGGAGAATGCCGTGTCTTTGGTCAGACTATACCTTGCAAAAGAGGCGATATTTTCGTTATTCCGCCGGATATTCCGCATAATTGCTACGTCAACGAACCCGGGGAGAGACTTAAACTTTTCCGTATGTATTTCGACGTGCGCGATTGGTTTGAGGAGCCGGTGCTTGATATGGGGAGCGTCAATTACTGCTACGGCATCTTCGGCGGATCCGTTATAGCCTTCGCAACGTTAAACGCGGTAACGTACGAGAAGCTTACAGAGCTTTTCCTCTCGATAGCGCGGGAGACTGCAGAGAAAAAGAAGAATTGGGAGCACGCGGTGCGCGCTTATCTGCAGACCGCATTCATTGCTCTCGGCAGATATATAGGCGAAGCCGATCACAGTCAAAGCGGTATTGTAAAGGAATGGCATAACATTGGGATAGCCGTTCGTATAGTTATGGAGAACTTTGCCAACAGCGAGCTGAAGCTTGAAACTGTTGCCGAGGCGCTGTACATCAGCAAATCGCACCTCAGCCGACTTTTTAAAGAGTTCACGGGCGAAGCGTTTTCCGTATATCTGCGCAGCGTGCGCCTTAACCACGCGTGCAAGCTGTTAAGGGAAAGCGATATGACGGTAGAGCAGGTGGCAAAAGCCTGCGGAATGCGCGATATCAATTCGTTTTACAAGAATTTTCAGAGCATATACGGCAAAACGCCGAATCAATACAGATCAAATAAAAAAACAGCCAAAGAAAATGGAGAAAGAATTATGGTAGTTCTCAGCGAGATTTCCGAAAAGCTTCAGCAGGGCAGAGGCAAAATAGTTGCACAGCTTGTAGAGCAGGCGCTTGCAGAGGGGGCAGACCCCGAGAAGATACTTAACGAGGGACTTCTTTCCGGTATGGATATCATCGGCGAAAAGTTCCGCAATAACGAGATATTCGTGCCCGAAGTGCTTGTCGCCGCAAGAGCTATGAATATGGGCGCACAGATACTCAAGCCCCACCTTGCCGCAAACGGCGTTCAGGCAACGGGCAAGGTATGCATCGGAACCGTGCAGGGCGATCTGCACGATATCGGCAAGAACCTTGTAAAGATGATGATGGAGGGCAAGGGACTTGAGGTCGTAGACCTGGGTACCGACGTTCCAGCTGAAACCTTTGTAAAGACCGCGATAGAGGAGAAATGTCAGGTCATCTGTTGCTCTGCGCTTCTTACCACTACTATGCACGTTATGGACGAGGTAGTAAAGGCGGCAGAGGCTGCAGGTATCCGCGATAAGGTAAAAATTATGATCGGCGGCGCACCGGTAAGCGATGATTTCTGCAAGCAGATCGGCGCTGATCTCTATACCGCAGATGCTGCAAGTGCGGCAAATGCGGCAGTTGAGTTCTGCAAGGCATAAGTATTTATAGGCAGGTGGCCGCTCGGGAGCAGTTTTGCTGCAACATGCTTCCGCCTGCCTCTTTTTTCGCCGTATCGAATCTTGTAAAGATGATATCACAAGAGTTTTTGCCGAAGGCGGAGCGAATTTTTGCCCGCAAAGACCTATCGGGTTCTCCTCTCTTCGGCTATATCCCGGCATTCTTGCGCGAACCGCTTGAAGAATAAGAACACAGAAAAGGATTGTGATTATGAAAAAATTATCTGTCGAAGCACATGCTTATTTAAATGACGAGGTTCTTATCAGAGAGCGGGATATGTGGCTCTCACGAATGGGAGATCTTTTTGACGGTAAGGAAAACGAATATAACGCAAAAAAGGTATTCACATTGCACGGTGTAGTGCCGCGGCCGAGAAAAGGCTCGGATCTGTACACCAATCCCGAAAATTGGGTCATAGAATGCCTTGAAACTATGTATGCTGAGAGGGGAAGCAGATTTGAGGGCTTTACTCCCATATGTATCTCTTACCCCGCATATGGCGTGCATTACGTAGATAAAGTACTCGGTGCCGACGTGCGCTTTCACGCAGGTCAGTGGAATACCGAATATCTGAAAACGCCGATAGGTCAGCTTGAGATGCCAGATCTTGATAAAAACGAGCTGTGGCAGAATACAAAAAGAGCCGTTGAGGCATTCCTTGAAGCGGACGTAAAGCTCCCCCTGCAGGCTACCCCCGTGCTTGCAAGCGCGCTTAATATACTGATAAATCTTTACGGACAAGAAGGCTTTATTGCTATGTATGAGGACGAGGACGCTGTGCGCCACGACCTTGAGGTCATAAACGAGCTTATCCGCAAAATGCACAGATGGTATATAGATACGGTTCCAAAGGCTCAGCTGCAGGCGTGCGCACCCTGGTCGCGCTGTCAGCCTCAGGGCTACGGCCAGCTTTGCGGCTGCACGATGCAGCTGCTCGGCACAGACCTGTACCGCGATTTTATTGCAGATCTCGACGATGCTGTGCTCGGAGAATACGAAAACGGCGGTATGATACATCTTTGCGGCACTCACACTCAGCATATGGAGGCATTCCGCAATATGAAGAATCTCCGTGCGCTTCAGTTAAATGACCGCGCGTGTGAGCATCTGGAGCAGTATCTGAACGGTATTCGTGACGATCAAGTGCTGTACGTAAGCCCCTGCCCCGGTATGCCGCTTGATAAGATAATGGAGATATCCGGCGGTAAGAGAATAATTCTTGCCGCAAATGTAAATGCCCCCGATATGCCGAGGTAAGGAGAAAACTATGAAAAAACTGACTGCCGAAGCTCACGCTTATTTAAACGATACTGCACTTATCGCCGAGCGCGATATGTGGTTTGCGCGTATGAGCGATCTGTTTGACGGGAAGCAAAACGAATATAACGAAAAAAAAGTATTCACCCTGCACGGTATCGTTCCGCGCCCGAGGGATAATTCTTATCTCTATACCGAACCAGAAGACTGGATAACCGATTGTCTCGAACTTATGCTTACACAAAAGGGAACTCAGTCCGACGGCTTTACCCCCGTGTGTGTTGAATATCCGCCCTACGGAGTGCATTACATAGATAAGATGCTCGGTGCGAACGTGTATTACCATTGCGGACAGTGGAATGCCGATTATTTGAAAACACAGATAGGCGAGCTTGAAATGCCCGATCTCGATAAGGACGAAACGTGGCAGCTTTCAAAGCGCGCCGTGAAGGCATTCCTTGATGCGGACGTAAAACTGCCGCTTTTCGGATTGCCCACCCTTTCAAGTGCGCTGAATATACTCCTGAATTTATACGGTCAGGATGCCCTTATCGCAATGTATGAGGATGAGGATGCGGTGCGGCACGATCTTGACGTGATAAACACGCTTATCCGCACCCTGCACAGATGGTATATCGACAATATCCCGAAGGAGCAGCTTCAGCCCGTTATCTCATGGGCGCGTACTCAGCCTCCCGGATACGGTCAGCTTTGCGGCTGCACAACTCAGCTTGTAAGCGGAGATATGTATAAGGAATTTATCGCAGAGCTTGATGATGCCGTGCTCGGAGAATACGAAAACGGCGGAATGATACATCTCTGCGGTGCTCACTCACAGCATATCGAAACCTTCCGCAATATGAAGAATCTCCGCTCGTTGCAGCTCAACGACCGTGCGGCGGAGGACCTTGCGCTTTATCTTGAGGGACTGCGCGACGATCAGATAATATACGTAAACCCCTGCGCGAGAATGCCCGTGGAGAAGATAGTTGAAGTATCCAAGGGGGAGAGGGTAGTGCTTGTAAAAAGCTGCTCCTCGCCCGATAAGCCTATAAAGCAAGGAGTCCGGTTATGAAACTTAATATTAAAGAGCTGCTTTGCGAGGTGGCAAGATCGGATAAAAAGCGTGCGCTTCCTATACTTTCGTTCCCGGCAGCGCAGAAGCTCGGCGTTACCGTAGAGGAGCTTGTCAAGGATGCGGAGCTTCAGGCAAGAGCGATACAGACGGTTGCGGAAAGCACCGATACTCTTGCAGCTATAAGCCTTATGGATCTTTCCGTCGAGGCTGAGGCTTTTGGTGCGGATGTAAGATTTGCGCCCGACGAGGTACCCGCGGTCACAGGTCAACTTGTTTCCAATGAGTCGGAAGCGGATTCGCTTGTCGTTCCCTCGCTTGATTCGGGAAGAGCAAGCGTTTGCATCGAAGGTATACGACTTGCATCGGAGCGGATAAAGGATAAGCCCGTGCTTGCAGGTATGATAGGTCCGTTTTCGCTTGCGGGCAGGCTTATGGACGTTACGGAGATAATGTATCTTTGCTTTGACGAGCCAGAAACTGTGGAAAAGGTTCTTCGCAAGGCAACAGAGTACCTTATTCAATATGCAAAGGCATTTAAAAATGCAGGTGCATCGGGTATCGTAATGGCAGAACCTCTTGCGGGCATTATGAGCCCTGCAATGGCGGAAGAATTCTCCGTGCCTTACGTAAAAAGAGTAATTGATGCGGTGCAGGATGAGGATTTCTCCGTTATTTATCATAACTGCGGAAATGCTGTGCTCGGAATGCTTGACGGTATACTCTCGCAGGGTGCTGATGCTTACCACTTCGGCAATGCGATAGATATGGTAAACTTGCTTGAAAAAGTACCCTCTGATATTATTTGTATGGGTAATATCGATCCCGTTGCGCAGTTTGCCGAGGGAACGCCGGAGAGTATGCGTAATGCGGTTGTCGAGCTGCTTGATAAATGCTCTGGACACACCAATTTTGTAATTTCCTCCGGTTGCGATATACCGCATCATGCCGGTTGGAACAATATCAACGCCTTTTTTGAAGCTGTAGGTGCTTGGAAAATATCATTTTGCAGACCGACCGCTTGAAGCTTACAGCGTTTACGTATCGTCCACGGCTGCAAAGGCCACGCTGAAATATATAAACGGGCAGGATACAGTTACTTGTTTCGGAATGATTTTGTTAGAATAGGAGCTATTATGCCGATACTTACGGTGATCCAAAATAAAACGGAAAAGAGAATACAGTTTGAGGGCGAGCACTTGCTTTCCGAACTTGTAGGTAAGCACGGAGTGCATATCGACAGTCCCTGCGGCGGCAGAGGAACGTGCAAAAAATGTACCGTGCTTGTCAATGGAAAAAAGGAACTTGCGTGCAGATATACCGTCAGCGGCGATGCGGAGGTAGTTATACCTGACAGCAAAAAGATATTATCCGTAGTCGGCGCCAGCGAAACGGGCAAGGCTACGGAAAATGTTTGTCTTTGCCTTGATATCGGCACCACCACGCTTGCGCTTGCGCTTGTGTCGCATGATGAAAAGAGCATAGTAAAAACGGTAACAGCGCCGAATCCACAAAGAAAGTTCGGGGCAGACGTTATATCAAGGATAGAACACTGCACAAATCACGGGACCGAATCCCTTCAGTGTGTTCTTTTGGAAAAAATCAATAAAATGGCTGCAGACCTATTAAATCAATACGGACTTAACTGCGTTGAAAGAATGTACGTCGCCGGCAACACTACAATGCTGCATCTTTTCTTCGGCGTTGATTGCTCGTCGCTCGGAGTAAGTCCGTACACATCCGTTTTTTTGAACGAAAAAAGGGGAAGCGGACCCTCGCTCGGCTTTGATAATATCGGTGAGATAATATCGCTTCCCGGAATATCTGCATACGTGGGTGCGGATATTTCCGCGGGACTTTTGTACGTTCAAAAGCCAAGTGAGGGGAAGTATTCGCTCCTCATCGACCTCGGAACGAATGCGGAAACCGTTTTGTTCGGAGAGGGAAGATATCTGTGTACTACCGCGGCGGCGGGACCCTGCTTTGAGGGAGCTAATATTTCCTGCGGAATGAGTGCCGCGGACGGAGCCATATACTCTTACCGCAAGGGAGGTGCATATTCCGTTATAGGCGGCGTAGAGCCCGAGGGGATCTGTGCCACGGGTCTTATTGACATAATTGCCGAGCTTGTGCGTGACGGTACGGTTGATGACAGCGGATATATGGACGATGATTTCGAAATATCCGATGGAGTAAAGCTTACCCCCGCAGATGTTCGCGAATTTCAGCTTGCAAAGTCTGCCGTAAGGTCGGCTGTAGAGTGTCTTTTAAAGCGAGAGGTAATAGGGTACGGCGATATTGAAACTATGTATGTTGCCGGCGGCTTTTCGGCAAAAATGAACGTTGATAATGCATCGTATCTCGGGTTGATGCCAAAAGAACTTGCCGACAGATTCGTTCCCATAAACAATTCCAGCTTGCTCGGAACAGTAGATTTTGCCCTCGGCAAGGAGGGGATATCCGATATAGTTTTGCGCGCAGAATTCATAGATCTTGGCGCAGACAGCAGATTCAGCGAGCTGTTTTTCGATAATATGGCTTTTTAAGGGTAAATATATGAAAAGGATATTATCTTTGTTACTTATTGCGGTAATATTCATTTGTTCTTTGCTCAGCACGGGCGGGAAAGATGCGTTTGCGCTTACGTCGGGCACTAACGATATCGTGCTTGTAGATAATGATTTCTCCTCATCGGATCTTTCGCAGTACAAGCTGAAGGGCAATTGGCGTGTCGTTGGCGGTATGCTCCGCACATTAGGCACGGGCGGCTCTGCATATCTTGTTTACGAGATACCCGTAGAGTATGAGGGGATGAGCTACCAGATAGACGTGGATTTTATTGCCCATACCTCCACGGGAGGTATCCTTATCGGTGCGGATGGAAGCGGCATTTCCAAAACGCCCACGGCGTTTTCGGGCTTTGATGCCTTCCTCGGACCCGATGGTACGCAAGCCGCGCTCGGCTGCTACAATGCACAGGGCGGCTGGGGCGGAAACGTTGCGGTAAGCGATTATTCCGTAGTGCCAAAGGGGGATGTGCACCTTCGCGTGCGGGTAGTGGGCGATAATATTACCTACACCGTAACGTCGCTTGACGGAAAAACGAAATATTTCGGTATCTCATACGATCTCGGCACGGGCACTACTGCCGCCACGGACGATATATACAGTAATTACAACAGAACGGTCGGCCTGCGCAAGTTCCACAACGATCAAGGTGCTTTTGATAATTTCAAGGTGAAGATCTTTGTGGATGACGTTCTGCCGGAGATGACGGAGAGCATTACCTTCGGCGGTCTTGACTTTAATTCAAGCGGCTTGAAGCTTGACGGTGATTCCGTCACCGGAAGCGGCGCTATGCTTACCAAAGAGAAGCTTGATGCGGATTTTACCGCGTCCGTGCTATTAAACCCCGTTGGTGTAAGCAAACTGCTCTTCGGTATGAAGGACGAGAAGAACGGCTATTCGTTTGAGATCGATAGAGACGAAGAGACAGTTGCTCTTTATCAAATAACAGACGGCAAGTACGTATGGCTCGGAAGCAAAAACGTCCCCGTCGGCGACGGAACGTATCTTGCTACCGTTTCCGTTGACAAAAAGGTAGCCAAACTGCTTTTCGACTCGCTTTCGCAGGGAAAAGATGCCTTTTATACATTCGAGCTTGGAGTAAGTAAATACAGATTCGGAAAATTCGGTATATGGCTGGAGGGGGGAGCGGCATCTGCGCTTTCCGTTGAAGCTGTGCAGGAAAGCACGGGCGAGACTTACGTGAACCCCGTAAATCCGGGCGCAGATCCAGCGCTGATATACCACGATGGCACATACTATCTTTACCACCGCATCCAAGCGGGAAATGACATTTTCCGCGTTTATACCTCATCGAACCTTGTAGATTGGGTAGAGCGCAACGTGGTATTCACACATAAGCCCGAAAAGTATAAGAACCTGGCATCTGGTTATATGAGTCCGATACCGTTTTACTACGAAGGCGTTTTCTATCTCTTCTTTACAGGCAAAACTCCTGCAGGTGAGGCGCGCATTTATTGCGCAAGCTCCGATTCACCGTACGGACCTTTTGAGTATAAGAATGGGGAAATGCCCCTTCATAACGTTAAGGAGATATACGGCTATCCTTTTTTGGATGATGACGGTAAGCTGTATATGATATACAACAGATTCGGAAACGGTAATTACGTCTATATCGAGCAGATAACGCTTGATGACGGCGCTTTTTCCGCTGTTCGCGGAACTCTGCGCAAGATAATGTCTCCCATTACGGAGTATGAAAACGACGGGTACGGATTTGTCAGCGAGGGCGGAGTTATTTATAAGCACAACGGATATTATTACCTTGTTTGGTCTGCGGGGCATTACCTCGGGCATTACGGCCTCGCTTATGCCGTGTCGCAGAACATTCTCGGACCGTACACAAGATACGAGTACAATGAGGTCTTAACGTATAACAGCGCGGCTGACGGTGTCGGTTACGGAGTTTTTATCCCCTCGCCCGACGGAACCGAGCTCTGCATACTCTATCATAGGCATGCGGAAATCGGAAAGGTGTCTCCCCGTCAGACCTGTGTCGATAAGGCGGCATTCGTAAAAGATCCGAACGGAGGTGCCGATATTCTCACAATAAGCGGACCTTCAACCACCGCACAGCCGCTTCCGTCAAACAGATATCGCTATGATATCGACCGTGACGAAAAAATAACGGTAATGGATGCGCTGCTGCTTCATTTGCGGCAAAGTGTTGGCGGTTTTGAATACTCCGGCACATACGATGTTGATGCAAACGGAAAAGAAAACAGCCGCGATGTCAAGGCGGTGTTTGATAGAATAGGTCTTCCCTCATGGGTGCAATAAAATAAGGGCTGTTTCTACAGCCCTTATTTTATTGCAATATCTGCCGCTATGTGTTAAAATGGTAAAAAATCGGATGGAGATAAAATATGACAGAGGTTGTTGCCGCCCTTATATGGGACAGAAATAACGAAAGATTTATGATATGTCAGCGCCCAGAAAATAAGGCAAGGGGACTTCTTTGGGAATTCGTAGGAGGAAAGGTCGAGGCGGGAGAGAGCGATAAGCAGGCGCTTATACGCGAATGCCGCGAGGAGCTCGGCGTTACGCTTACAGTCCAGGAACTTTTTGCCGAAGTTGTACACGAATACACTGACATTACGGTGCACCTGAAGCTTTACAACGCGTTTATTGCCTACGGAACCCCGATATTGTTTGAGCACAAGGCATTTCGCTGGATAACACCCGGGGAGATACCGCAGTATGATTTTTGTCCTGCAGATAACGAATTACTTGAAAAGATCATCCTGGAAAATACCTGCAATACAGAAACGGATTTATAATAATGAAAAAAATCAAATTTATTGATTCAGATGCACTCAAACTACTTGCAATGCTTTTCATGCTGACGGACCATATGTGGGCAACGGTAGTCGGCGGCAATCAGTGGATGAATTTTGTGGGGCGCCTTGCGTTTCCCATATTCGCCTTTTTGATAGCAGAAGGGTTCGTGCATACCGCTGATTTTAAAAAATACGCTCTCCGTTTGCTGATATTTGCTCTTATCTCGGAGATACCGTTTGATCTGATGTGCACGGGAGCACCCTTCTTTATATTCCATCAAAACGTTATGTTCACGCTTCTTTTGGGTCTTTTGTGCATAAACGAGTTGGAAAAATTTAAGGAAGCGCCAAGTAGCAAAAACGGAATCATCCGCTTTTTGAAGGTGGTGCTGTTTCTGCTTCTCGGTACAGTCGGTTTTGTGGACTACGGGGCAAGGGGAATACTTACCGTAATTGTATTCTACGTATTCAGAAATTTCAAGCTTGCACCGTTGTTCAGATTTGTGTCCCTTGTGTTGCTATACATAGTTTTTTTCAAGGGAATGGGCATAATTATACCCATCTTTGGGACCGAATACTTTTTCCCGGTGCAGGGATTTTGCGTATTGGCACTTATTCCCATAGAACTCTATAACGGAAAAAGAAGAAGCAAGAGTCGTGTTGTTAAATATGCGTTTTACGCATTTTATCCGCTTCACATGGCGTTGCTTTACTGGATATACGTGCTGTTAGGGTAAAAATGGGAGACGGATAAGTAACGAACAAGGAATGAATAATTGATGCTTGTATTGAAGAAAGATCAAAAGCATCCTCAAAAGCGAAGTTGTTTGCTCTTGAGGATGCTTTTGTATCTAATATTTTGTATTAAACTCCGTTTCGTACAGCGCTTCCAGCTTTCTGGTCATGATCGCATCATTGAATTTTTCAGCATAAACGCGCTTGGCGCCTTCCCCCAGCTTGTGAATACGCTTGGGTTCGTTTATAAGCTCTGTGAGCGTTTTTTGCAGGGCATCGGTATTCTTCTTTTCAACGAGTATACCGTTGACTCCGCTCTCTATCATTCCGGGATTGCCGCCGAAGTCAGATGCGACGGTAGGAACGCCCAGCGACATCGCTTCGGCTATCGCAAGGCTTGTTGCTTCCGTTCCCCAGGAAAAGTTGACGTTTATATCGGCGATATTTAAATAAGGAGCAACATCCTTTTGAAAACCCGTGAATATTACACGCTCAAGTTTAAGCTCGGATGCGAGCCTTTTGAGATTTTCCTCTTCTTCGCCGGTTCCGAGTACGATTAGCCAAGCATCTTTGCAAACGGCTTCTACGCCCTTAAATGCGCGCAACAGATAATCGTGTCCTTTTACATTGGCAAGGCGCGCGTTTATTATGAGAACAGTGTCACTATCTTCGATCCCGAGCGATGCACGCATTTCTGCTTTTTCGTTGGACGAAAGTGTGCGTACCGGGGGAACACCGTTTAAAATTACGGTTATCTTTTCGCGTTTAACTCCCGTGTCGGTAAGATTTTCGGCAGCTCCCTCCGCGACCGCAACGATGGCGGTGGAAAGGGAATTGTTGATAAATCCGGTTATCTGCTTTCTGGGAAAACTCACGGCGCTTTTGGGCAGGTCATATGCGCAATGGCGGGTGTACATTCTGCTCTTAACACCGCAAATGCTTGCGGCAATGCGCGCCGAAAGCGATGCATGGCTGTGTACGATATGCGGCTTTATTCTCTTGATTATGCCGCAAAGCTCTTTTACGGCACTCGATTCAAAAGTTTTATCCTTGCCGTATTCCGTTTCGATAACGTCGTACCCCGTCTTCTTTATCTCGGGGATAAGCAGGCTGCCTTTAGGAAGTGCAACGTATACCTCAAAGCGGCTGCGGTCGAAATTTCGCAAATAATGCACAAGCAGTCTGCCCGCACCGCCTATATTCGTATCTGTGAGTACGTTCAGTACCTTTATCATTGTTTACTCCGGTTTTGAAGTGATGTTTTTTGATGCTTTGCGAACGATAAAGCGCGGAGCAAGGCGGGAAGAAAGGGCAATGAAGCAAGTTGGAAGACCGTGAAATTTAACTGCCCTTCCTGCCGTTACCGCCTTGTATCCCGTTTTTGCAACTGCTTCGGGGGTCACGGGCTTTATCTTTTTGAACATGGTGCACTTTTCCATATTGGATGCGGCGGTAAAGCCGGTGTTTGTCGGTCCGAGGCAGAGTGAGGTAACGCAAACTCCGTACTCCTTTAACTCCTCATGGATAGCCTCGGAAAACGAAAGCACAAAAGCCTTTGAGGCATAATACACGCTCATATACGGTCCGGGCACAAAGGCAGCGCAGGATGCGACGTTAAGTATCCTGCCATCGCGTCGCTTTTTCATATCGGCGCCGAAAAGACGGCATAGGTGCATAAGGCAGGTAATATTCAGCGTTACCATGCGCTCCTGCTTTTCCCAATCGCTTTCAACAAATTCGGCATAATCGCCAAAGCCGGCGTTGTTTACGAGTATGTCAACGGTCTTACCCTTTTCGGTTACCTTGTTATAAAGTTCTTCGGCTCCGCCGTGGCATGCAAGGTCTGCGGCAATATAGCTTACTTCAACGTCGAAATCACGGTCAAGCTCTGCCTTTGCACGGCTGAGCTTTTCATCATTTGAGGAAACAAGGATGATGTCGTTTCCCGCTTTGGCAAATTCACGTGCAAGGCAAAATCCTATACCGCCCGATCCGCCTGTGATAAGTACGGTACTCTTACTCATTTTCGGCTTCCTCTGCTTCTGAAAAATCGCCGTTCATATATGCAAGTATAAGTTCCTTTGCCTCATCAAGCTTAGGGCGCGCAACAAAAATGTCTGTACCCATATTGGCAAATCCGGTATAGACCTTTGCGGTCGCGGAAGCTATTCTGTCCTTTCCCATGCAGGGAATACCCGCATCACGCAGGAACTCGCATATAAGTCCCGCTTCAATCGAATCGTTTGCAGTGGTAAGGTATGCTATCTTATCGTCCTCTATTTTTTCAATCAGCTTTCTGTCATCTGCAAAAAAGGCCATAACGTATCTCCTTTTATTTATTCAACTCATTTTATCACACGCTTTTTGCATTGTCAATGTGCACGGAGGCGCACTATCGTGAACGTATGGTGAAAGTTACAAGGTATTTTGCGGTATTTATTGATTTATGTGAAAAAAAGTGGTATTATGGTAAAAACGCAATAACAATTTGAAAGGTCTAATATGCTTTTAAACAGCTTTAAAAGAATAACGGCAATTGCTTTGTGCTTCGTTTTGCTAATTCCCGTGCTTGTGTCGTGCACAGCTCAGCCGGGACTTTCAGCTTACGACATCGCCGTTAAGAACGGATTCAAGGGGACGGAAAAGGAGTGGCTTGAATCTCTCAAAGGAGAAGCTGGCAGCGACGGTAAAAACGGTGCGGACGGCAAGGATTTTTCCCTGCTTAACGCTTCCTTTGAAGATTTGTATGCCGCCGCGGTAAGCCAGGGATATGAAGGTACAGCGGAGGAATACAAGCGCGACGTGCTCGGCATCGATAACGAGGATGATCTTGTCCGCACAATAAATACATCAGCACTTTCCGTTGTTTCCGTTCTTTCTTATTTCAATTACCGTGTGCAGGGGGCGCAGTTTTCCACTACGTCGAAGGGCGGATCTGCCGCTTCCGGCTTTATCTATCAGCTTGATAAGGAGTTAGGTGACGCGTATATAATTACAAATTATCACGCGGTCTATGACAGCGAATCCAAGGAAAAACTCAGCAAGGAGATATACGTTCGGCTATATGGCTTGGATCAGGAAGGTGACGAGCTGGATATACCTGCGGAATATATCGGCGGCAGTGCAACTTTTGACATTGCCGTTCTCAAGGTAACTGACAGCGAGCTTTTCAAAAACGGTAACGTAAAGGCCGTTCAGATGCGTTCTTCTTCCGATGTTAAACTCGGGGAGACGGTTTTTACCATAGGTAATGCAAAGTCGATGGGTCTTTCAGCTGCCGTCGGAACCGTCAGTATGGATTCTATGGAGCTTGAGGTGGACCGCGCTGATGATAACGGTAAGGTCAAGATGCGGCTTATGCGTACCGATGCTCCGTTAAACCACGGCAACAGCGGCGGTGCGTTGTTTGATAAAGACGGCAAGGTGTTGGGTGTGGTTGTTGCCAAGAATATTGACGCGCAGGTAGAAGGAATAGGATATATCATCCCCTCGGATATCGCATTCCGCGCCGCAGAAAATATCATCCGCTCAAATGAAGTCTACGGTGTTTCCTATATTAAAAAATGCCAGCTCGGTATCAAAGTATCCTATGAAGCTCCCTATACCGTCATAGATCCCGAAACGGGTGCGGTATACCGTAAGGAAAGAGTTGTGGTCAAAGATATAGTCAGTTCCTCGGCGGCTGTCGGCAATATCTTTATTGATGATATAATCGTTTCTCTTTCCGCGAACGGAGTTACGGTAATGGCAGACCGGGTGCACAACATAGTTGATTTTATGCTTAGCGTTTATGTCGGCGATACCGTGACTGTTACGCTTATCCGTGACGGAAAGGAAATGACTGTCGATATAACATTTACCGAAAGATCCATATCCGATATTGCATAATTCTGAAAAAAAGAAAACTCGCACCGCGAGTTTTCTTTTTTTTCTTGTAATTTGTATATATCTGTGATAAAATTGTCGTGTATAACAAAAAACGGAGGTTCGTATGAACAACACCGCAACAGAAACAAAGACGGAAATCGCAGAAGCGCAGGAAAAGAAGCGTAGAAAGCGCCGCTGGGGTGACCGAAGCGACGGCAGAAGACTGCGCACCATCGCTCCTATGTCCGTTGTATCGCCGTTTATTATGGCGGAACGTAACGATTCAATGAATTTGTTCAGTGATACTATAGATCTTACGGTGTGCGATAAATTCCTGCGCGAGCAGAAGGCTGCCGGCAATATCAATATGGGTATGCTCCATATTTTCCTTGCGGCATACGTGCGTACGGTATCTCAGCGCCCGGCTATCAACCGTTTTATTGCGGGCCAGCGTATATTTGCAAGAAATAACATAGAGGTCGTTATGACCGTTAAGAAGGAGCTCTCCCTTGACAGTCCAGATACGGTTGTAAAATGCTATTTTGAGCCAACCGATACCGTTGTTGACGTTTATAATAAGTTCAACAAGGTCATCGAGGAGAATACCAATTTGGATTCTAACAGCGACTTTGATAAAACGGCAAAGGTGCTTACGTATCTGCCCCGTTTTCTTCTGCGATTTGCCGTGTGGTTGCTTAAAACCTGGGACTACTATTTCTGTCTTCCCAAGTTTCTTCTCGGGGTAAGTCCCTTCCACGGCTCCTTCATCATAACCAGTATGGGAAGCCTTGGCATTCCGCCTATCTACCATCATCTGTACAACTTCGGCAATTTGCCCATCTTCCTCTCCTACGGAAAAAGACGCAAGGAGAATCACGTGAATGACGACGGAACGGTAGAGATCCGTCCCGTTATGGATATAACCGTTGTTACGGATGAAAGGATCTGCGACGGATTTTATTACGCTGGTGCATTTAAGATGATGCGCCGCCTTATTAAAAATCCTTACGTATTGCTTGATCCTCCCGAAAAGGTAGTTGAGGATATCGACTGATGTATACATACGTTGCCACTTGCCTTTTTGGGCTTGAAAAGCTCCTTGGCGAGGAGATAGATGCGCTCGGCTATAAGCGTGTCGACACAATGGACGGCAGAGTTACCTTTGAAGGGGATATTAATGCCGTTGCAAGGTGTAATATCTTTCTGCGCTTTGCGGAGAGGGTCTATATAAAAATGGGTGAGTGCCGTGCAACCACCTTTACCGAGCTTTTTGACGGAGCCGCTGCTCTTCCGTGGGAGGAATGGATAGGCAGGGAAGATGCCTTTCCCGTAACCGGACACGCGATCAAAAGCGCGCTGTTTTCCGTACCCGATTGCCAGAAGATAATCAAAAAGGCGATAGTTGACCGCCTTTCTCCTATTTACGGTATTTCCCGTTTCCCCGAAACGCAAAACAAATACCGCGTTGAATTCTTCATTTTCCGCGACGTTGCCCATTATATGATAGAAACGTCGGGTGCTCCGCTGCACAAGCGGGGTTACAGACCCGAAAGCGTTGCCGCCCCTCTCAGGGAAACGCTTGCCGCCGCAATTGCGGCAATAAGCCGCCCTCGTGAGAATGTCCTTTTGTGGGATCCCTTCTGCGGAAGCGGAACTATTGCAATAGAGGCTGCAATGATAATGAAAAATCAGGCACCTGGCCTGTTCCGCCGTTTTGCGGCAGAAGAGTTTGCTGTAGCACCGCCTGAGATATGGGCAGAGGCGCG
>JAZQJQ010000004.1:0-3846 GCA_045541735.1 Eubacteriales bacterium | reverse complement strand
GAGGACCCATCGTGAGGATTCCTACTGTAGAGCCTGGGTTCTGCTCCTTCAAGCGGAGAGCCTGCTCCAGGGCGTTCAAATCTTCGGGATTGAAGATAGCGGGTAGGGCAGCGCGGTTTACCGTACCTTCGGCAGTCATCGCATCCTTACCCACATTACGGGTGTCTGGCACTTGCTTGGCCAGCACAACAATCTTTAAAGCCATATTATTAATAATGTGTAATGTTGAAATTTCAAAATCGGGTGCAAAGGTACGATTTTTTGCGCACACAGCCAAACAAAATGCACAAAATCCGCCTTGTTGTGCACAAACCTTGCGTTTTGTGCAATAAAAACCCCCTAAGTTGCTCGAACTTAAGGGGAAATAGGTTTGGCGAAGCGCTGCTATTATGCGGCTTTCTTCGTGGTAGTCTTCTTGGTGGTAGTCTTCTTGGCAGTGGTGGTCTTCTTAGCGGTGGTCTTCTTAGCCGCGGGCTTCTTTTCTGCCTCGGGCTTCTTATCGGTGATAACAGCGTTCTCTCGAACGAGTCTAAGTGCACCCTCAACCTGAAGATCGCGCTTTACGTTATCGCGGCTCACATACTCAGTAACCTGAGCAGGCTCCATATTATATGCCTTGGCAATGCGCTCGATCTCTGCGTCAACTGCTGCATCGTCGATCTCGATGTTTTCAAGGTCAGCGATTCTTTCAAGAGCGAGTCTTGTCTTTACCTGCTTGGTTGCCTGAGGGATCATCTCCTCGCGGAGACCGTCAAGATCCTTGCCGGTATACTTCATATAATCGTTAAGGGAGAGACCGTTGGAACGGAGACGCATATCATAATCGCGTACAAGGTTCTCTGCCTCATTCTCATACATGCAAGCGGGAATATCGCCCTCAACCTTCTCGATAAGAGCGGCGATGAGCTGATCGTCAACCTCGGCATCAGCATGCTTGGTGTGATCCTCCGTGATTTTTGCCTTAACGTCGGCAACATATTCAGCATAAGTATCAAATTCGGAAACGTCCTTTGCGAACTCGTCATCAAGCTCGGGAAGGATCTTTACCTTAATGGAGTTAAGCTTGCACTTGAAGGTAGCTTCCTTGCCTGCAAGCTCGTCAGCGTGATACTCGGTGGGGAAGGTTACGTTAACATCAAACTCTTCGCCTATGTTCTTGCCGACGATCTGCTCCTCAAAACCGGGAATGAAGGTTCCGGAACCGAGAACAAGCTCCTGCCCCTCGCCTTTGCCGCCTGCGAATGCTACACCGTCGCAGAATCCTTCGTAGTCGATATTGGTTATGTCACCGTCAGCAGCTGCGCGGTCGGTAACATCCTCGGTGCGGGAGTTTCTCTCACGCATAGCGTTGATTCTGCCATTAACCTCGTCATCGGTTACGTCAACAACAAGGCGGTTAGCCTCGATACCCTTATAGCCTTCGATGGAGATTACAGGTCTTACGTATACAGCTGCTTTGATAACAACGCCGTTGTCGTCAAGGCTCTCTACGTCGATCTCGGGGCGGGAAACGATATCAAGTCCGGACTCCTTTGCGGCAGCCTCATACTCAGCGGGAATGAGGTTGTTGAGAGCATCCTCAAAGAATATTCCCTTGCCGTACATTTTTTCGATAATGTTTCTGGGAGCCTTACCCTTGCGGAAACCGGGAACGGTAAGGTTCTTTGCCTTCTCGCGGAAGATCTTGGTAACTTCTGCGTCGAAAACATCCTTTGCTATCGAAAACTCGATAACGTGCTGGTTTTTGCCATTGTCTGTGGTTTTGATAAATGCCATTTTTTAAATTCCTCCGTTTTTTAACAAACAGTTTTATTTTATTAAAAATGAACTGCGATGTCAATATTTTTCGCAAAAATCATTGTTTAATCGTGTGAAAATGCAGGTGTTTACAGCAAAATCGGTAACGGGTGAAAATCAAGGAAGTCTGCTGATATTAAAGAAAAGCAGATGCCCTCGAATTCAGCTGTTTGGGGTGTTACGTAATCGCCGTGTATGTGACCGTAAAAGCATCGCGTAATACCGAACTCTTTAAGTGTGTCTACAAGCATTCTGCACACAAACGAACCGCGCACGGGAGGGAAGTGGAAGAAGACGACTATCGGCTTTCCGCTTGCCTCGGATAGTGGCCTTGCGGCATTAAGGCTGATTCTGAGACGTTCGTTTTCTCGGTTTACAAGTTTTTCGTAATCCGTGCCGGGAGGCATTTTAAGAGATCCGTCGTTGTACCATCCGCGAGTTCCGGCAATGATGAAATCCTCGCATTCGTATGCGTTGTTATAAAGAATATCGAGGCTCGTTATGCCATTGGAATCAAAAAAATCGTGAAGCTTTTTTGCAGTCGACCACCAATAATCGTGGTTGCCCTTTCCAAGAAACTTTTTTCCGGGCAGAGAGTCGATAAGCTTGAGATCGTCTGCGGCTTCTTCTAAGGTAAGCGCCCACGATATATCTCCCGGAATTATGACCGTATCTTCGTCTGTAACGACTGCATTCCAATTTTTGATTATCTTTTCGGTATGATTCGTCCAACGTCTACCGAAAACCTGCATTGGTTTGTTGGTTTCGGAATTCGTTGAAAGATGTAGATCGGCGATGACAAAAAGTCCCATTAGGTCCTCATTTATTCAAGAAATTTCTAACAGAATCTCTCATACCGCTTACATCGATCTTTTCGCTAAAGCGAACCTCGCTGTTTACAGCGGCAGCAAGAGGAGCTGGAATGCTATGCCCCGATATATCTGCAAGCATATCAAGTGCTTTTACGGCATCCTCAGGAACGTTGCCGGTAAGAGCGCCGTAAACACCCTGAGCAAATTTGAAGGGACTTGCGGTAGATGCAATGATCATAGGAACATCATTGCCGTTCTCCTCACGGAACTTATCTGCGCAGTAAGCAGCGACTGCGGTGTGGGTGTCGATGAGGTAACCGTGCTTGTCAAAGTATTTTTTGATGGTAGCCTTGGTGTTTTCCTCGGTGCAGAAATAACCGCAAAATTCGTTTTTGATAGCCGCAAGCGTCTCGTCATCAACAGTGTACGCGCCCTTCTCGCTGCGGAGATCTCGCATCCAAAGGCGAACCTTTTCGTCGCCGGCAATAAGGTAAAGAAGTCTTTCAAGATTACTTGAAACGAGTATATCCATAGAGGGGGATATGGTTAGCTTGAAATCGCGCTTTTTGTTATAAACACCGGTGTTTATGAAGTCTGTGAGCACGTTGTTCTCGTTAGAAGCGCAAATGAACTTACGGAAGGGAAGTCCCATTCTCTTTGCCATATAGGCAGCAAGAATATTACCGAAATTTCCGGTAGGAACGCAGATGTCGACTTCCTTGCCGATATCTGCACCTAACTCATCTATAAGTCTGAGGTATGCAAAGACATAATAAACGATCTGAGGAACAAGTCTGCCGAAGTTGATGGAGTTAGCACTTGTGAGGAAGTAACCCTTTTCGTTCATCTCCTTTACAAACGCTTTGTCGATGAATATTCTCTTTACCTCGCCTTGAGCATCGTCAAAGTTTCCGTTAACAGCGGCTACGTTTACGTTTTTGCCCTTCTGGGTGACCATCTGCATCTCCTGGACTTTGCTTACACCGCCGGCGGGGTAGAATACTTCAATGTTTATGCCGTCAACGTCGCAATAGCCTTCGAGCGCGGCTTTTCCGGTATCGCCCGAGGTTGCGACCAGGATAACGGCCTCTCTGTCCTCGGCAGTTTTTTTGAGCGCACGTGAGAGAAGACGGGGCATTATCTGAAGCGCCATATCCTTAAAGGCACAGGTGGGACCGTGCCAAAGCTCAAGAAAAAACTTTCCGTTTTCAACGTCGCGCATACCGACAGCGCCATC
>JAZQJQ010000003.1:0-4186 GCA_045541735.1 Eubacteriales bacterium | reverse complement strand
ATGCAGCTTTTCGTCCAACGCCTCACTGTACGGCGGCGGTGCAGTCTACGTTGAAGCAACCGGCAAGAACGTAACGCTTAACGTGAAGGATTGCAGCTTTAAGGAAAACAAATCAGGCTTTGTTCAAAATGCGGTCGGGGGCGGGGCGGTGTACATGAAAAATACCGTTGCAACCTTTGAGGGATGCGTTTTCGAGAAGAACGACGCAAATTATTATTACGGCGGCGAAAGATTTTGGGCGGATAAGCTGAGCGGCGGTGCAATCGGATGTGACGACGACTCCTCTCTTACCGTTCGTAATTGTATGATTATCGGAAACAAGGCATCGTTTGGCGGAGCAATCGGCATTCTTATATCAAGCGCGGATATTGAGGACTGCTATATAAACGAAAACAAAGCAATTCCCGAAACCGAGAGTGCGTCAGGCAATCTCGGATTATGCAGTGAGCAGGGACTTGGCGGCGCGATATATCTCAACGGCGCAACTAACGTAACCATAAGCAACACCGAGATTCGCAAAAATTACGCAGAAAACGCAATGGGTGCGATCTACACGGATTATAATCCTTCTTTGGATTATAGCACGCGCTCGGTTGAGCTGCTGTTCTGCACGATAGAGGGCAATACCTGCAAAATGAATATGTCCGACTATATGGGATACGGTGAGGACAGATGGCTTTGGTTTTCGTGGTACACCGATTTCTTTGATATAAGCTATCTCGAATATTACGGAAATCTGGTTGTTGACTGTATATACGAAACGCACCTGCCCAAAACAGAGCAACCCACCGAGGAGAACGGATACAACTATTTTGGCAGTACAGCCCCGTCAGAATGGTACAACGAGGAGGGGCGTCTCGTACGTGCTTCCACGGTTCCTACCGATTTTATCAAGGAGAAGTTGGGCGATAGAAATTATTACGGCATATTTACAGTAGGCGCGAACAATTATGACGTAACGTTCCGATTCTTGGCGGACGGCGAGTGCAAGCTTACGGTAACCATCCCTTCCGGCGTGATACCTACACTGCCCGAGCTGTTAAAATCGGGATACACGCTGACCTCTTGGACACTTGGTGAAGAAACGAACTATGATCCGGGCAGTCCTTTAGTGGTTGGCAATGAAACCGAAAATGTGGACATTTATGCAGTATATACTCCAAATACCTATAAGATAACCTTCGACTTTGGCTATAATAAGACCGAAGCAGAGCAGACCTTTGGCGAAGCACTTTCTCTCCCTGAGGTTATTGAACGTGCGGGGTATACCTTTGTCGGATGGTTCACGCTTGCAAATGGTGAAGGTGAACAGCTCACCGACGGCGCGAGCTTTATGACCGACGAGAACGTAACCTACTATGCTTTTTACGAACCGATAGCAGTCACGCTTCCATCCGAGTTTCCCACCGCTTTCGTGATCGTGATCTCCGCCGTCCTCCTTTTGATGTCGGGCGGCGCGGTTTGGTTCTTTATCTATAACAAAAAGAAAAAAGCCGAAGCTGAAGCGCAAGCCGCACAAATGGCGGCAAACTCCGAAGCTGCAGCAGAGCAGAAGATCGTCAAGACGAGATACACCGACGAGGAGATCGAAAAGATCGTTGCCGCTACCGCTGAAACTCATCTGTTGACCAACCGCGAGCTCGAAGTTTTCTGCGAGTTGCTCAAGGGTAAAAAACAGAGCGAGATCGGTTATTACCTTGGAATAAGCATCTCCACAGTCAAGGACAACGCGGGAAGGATCTACGGTAAGCTTGGCGTTGCAAATAAGGACGAGCTTTTCATTAAAATCGATAGCAAGCTTCGAAAGTCATAAAAAAGCAATAAATTATTCAAAAAATACACAGTACCTACCGCTTTACCCCCCTGCGGTAGGTACTTTTTTTGCGTTTTTTTTGGTATAATTAAGTCATAAAAGCGGTCATCCGTTAAAGGATAGCGTCAGGCCGTGTTTATATATCCCGTGAAAGGAGGCAGCAATGTTAGAACCTGTAACAAAAAAATATCAGGATGATTCGGATCTCGAATCATTCAAATTCACGTTTTTTTGCGATCTATGCGCAAAGCCTGTCAAGGCAGTCAGCTACAGCTTCAAGCCGCCGTTTAAACCCAAGCTTTTTATAAGTGCCTCCGAACGGCGAGCGCGGGAGCTTTTGTGGCTAAGCGATCATGGGGACGCATACGAAAGAGCAAACAAAGAGGTTCTCATCTTTTTTAATCTCTGTCCTGTCTGCGGCAGACGGGTCTGCGATGATTGCTTCGCAGACGAGCAGGGAATATGCATCGAGTGCCTTAAGCTCAAAAACGAAAAGGAGGAAAAGAGTTGAGTTTTCTTGAAAGAGCAATAAAGCGCGGAATCAGCCGCGGCGTGAGTCAGGCTGTCGGTAAGGCAGTGCGCACAGCGGTCGAACCCAAGGCGACCGAGCTTGCAAATAAGACAGCTGCAAGGCTTGATTCGGCATCAAATAATCAAACAGTTCAAAGCACCCCCGGCGGATTCGAGGGTGCAATGGCAAATCTTGAGCGCGCAGCGCAAGGATATGTGACAGAGGTGAGCAAAAATATGAAGATATGCCCATCCTGCGAAACGGCGGCAACTGCGGACAACAAATTCTGTCCCCGTTGTGGTACAAGGTTGCCCGATCAGACACTTGCCGAAAGCGCTGTCTGCACAAGTTGCGGTAAGCAGAATGATCTCGGAATGAAATTTTGCAGTGCGTGCGGCACTAAACTTCCCTCTGCGATAGCCGAGGAACAAAGAGCTGCTGCACAATTTTCAGGCGTTATGGCAGAGTGGGATGCAAAGCTTCCCGCTTATCCTAAATGGAATCTCGGCGGAAGCGACCCTTGCATTGAGCAGGACGACGGTTATCTGTGGTTTTGCGTTACTTTCCCGAATAACTATTTGGCGCAGAAAGCGGTGGAAGATTACCGAGCACTTTTGCGAGCTGAAGGATTCCGCCCTGCCGGGCAGTATCCTTCGGAGGAAATACTTTTTAAAAAAATAGGAGATGTTTGCTACCGTGCAGACACGGAGCATTGCTTCGAGGGGGGCGCGGAGTCCCCAACTATCTATTTTTCGGTCGGCGAGCCTGTGGGCGGTTTCGATTATGTAAAAACCGAGCCTACTCAAGCATTTAATTTTAAAAGTTTATTCAGATAATAACGGAGGTTACTTATTATGAAAGCAGGAAAATTATTCACTAAAACACTGCCTTTTTGTTGGGCAAAGCTCTTGCTCGGCGGAGCTATGGTGCTGATCCTCGGCATTATTCTTGCACTTTGTCTTGGAATCGGCTATCTTTTCGGTGACGGAGGTATTGTTGTAGGATTTCTTATCTGGTGCGGAGCTGTCGGAGTTGTTCGTTTTGCAGTGATGCACTATCTCGGATATATGGTCAAGGCAGGGCATATTTCCGTCATTGCCGAAGCGGCTGTCACGGGTGAGGTTCCCGCAAATCAGGTAAAATACGGCATAGGCAACGTCAAGGAGCGATTTGTCACCTCAAACGTATTTTTTGCGGTAGATAAGCTGGTCAGCGGTGCTGTAAAGCAGATCCAGCGAGGTATTGGCAAGGTTGCGGATTTCCTGGATTTTATACCCGGTATGGATAAGGTTGCGGACCTTGCAAAATTCTTCGTCGAGCTCTCTTTGGGATACGTGGACGAATGCTGTCTTGGCTATACATTCTACAAGAAAGAACAGGGTGCATTTGAAAGCGCATGTGACGGTGTTGTAGTTTATGCACAGAATATCAAAAAACTGCTTGGAAACGCGGCAAAGACGATGCTCAAGGTTATCCTTGCCGTCATTCTGACCGTAATTGTCATCTTTATCCCGATCGGTCTGCTTTTCAGAGTATTTGATTGGAGCGGACTGCTTGCATTCCTTATCTCATGCCTGCTTACGTGGGTGGTCAAGTTTGCGTTCCTTGACAGCTTTATCCTCTGCCAGACTATGGCGGGTTATATGGAAGCGGCACAGACGACCGAGATCACTTTTGATCTTTATGAAAAGCTTTGCGGACTTTCGGGCAAATTCAAGGAACTCTTCAATAAGGGAAAGGAAGAAAACCCCGAGATGGCTTATGCGGGAGCTGCGGCAGCTGCTGCTCCTGCTTTCGAATACGTTCAGCCTCAGACTGTAACCACCTCACCGCCTCCCGCTCCGACTGCAAATGCAGAGAGC
>JAZQJQ010000002.1:0-12169 GCA_045541735.1 Eubacteriales bacterium | reverse complement strand
TCTTCCTAAGACCGCTTGGCCTCCGACTTGGGGCTGTGGTTTCGGACGGTGTAGTATTCGAGCAGGATAGCAGCATAGTTAATAAACAAAGCGTTACAGGAAGGAGCTTAATTATTCTCTTCATTAGTCTCCTCTTTCTGCGAAGGAGCCGAAAGGCCCACTGCCTGATTAACAGGAACTGAAAAAGCAATGCCCTGACCGTTCGTATCAAGCCCTGCATTCTTATAAATGGCGTGGAGAACTTTGTCTTTTATTCTTGCCGGGACTATCAGCATCACGATGTCCTTCTCGGGCTGAACGGTTATCTTGAAGAACTGCTCTGCCTCCTTGTTTGCGGTTCCTCTGCCGTGAATAACGGTTCCGCCTCCGGCGCCTGCCGCTTTAGCGGCATCCATTACGGTATCCGTAAAGCCGGCATTTACGATACAGGTTATCATTTCGTATTTTTCATTATTTGTACCTTGCATTATTTTGCCTCCTTTACCGTCATACGGTTATTGCTTAAAAATCCGAAAACGGATACTCCGATAACGGATGACATGGGTACGGTATACGCAATGCCCTTTGCGTTTTTCACGGTTTTAAACGTTTTTTCGATTTTTGCGAGTGCTTTGTTCACGTTATTGCTTCTTATAACGCTGAAGATAACGGATTTTTCCGAGCTCGCAAGTCCGAGGAGATTAAGCATCTTTGCATCTGCGGTTCCTTCGCCTAGGGCGATGAACTGCATATTGACGTCAAAGGAGTGTATAAGGTCAACGAAGAACTCAGCTTTGCTTCTGTTTACGATCGTTATGAGTAACTCGAGCTTGTTTTCCGTTATTTTATGCGGCTCTCTGCGAGTTGCCAGAAGGCGTCTGCCTTTTTTTATTGTTTCGGGCATTATATCCTCCTTAAAAATAAATGATCTGTTCATCCTCAGCATCAAGTATGCGCTTCATTGCGATACGCTCGCGCACCTTGCGGGCAACGATGGCCCTGAAGCCGAGTGCCTGAATGGTAATAAGGGGAGTCATTGCTACCATTGCAACAACACCGAAGGCAAGCTCGAGTATTGCCGATTCGCCGTGCAGGGAATTGCAGATACCGATAGCGAGAGGAAGCACAAAACTCGAGGTAAGAGGACCGCTTGCAACTCCGCCGGAGTCGAATGCTATTGCGGTGTAGATACCCGGCACGCAAAGGGAAAGACCAAGCGCGATAAGATAACCGGGTACAAGGTAGTAAAGGACGGAAAAGTCAAATATCATACGCAATACCGACAGTCCGATGGAAGTACCGACACCGAGGGAGAGCGCTATCATCATTGAGCGCTTGGAAACGGTACCGCCCGTGATCTCCTCGACCTGCTTGTTAAGGACGTGCACCGCAGGCTCCGCGAGTACGGTGACAGCACCGATAACGATGCCGAAAACAACAAGTACGATGCTGCCTGCTTTGGTCATTTCCTCGCCTATGCGGAAGCCGATGGGCATAAATCCGATGGTAACTGCTGTGAGAAAAACGACAAGACCGATAAAGGTGTATATAACGCCTATCAAGATCTGGTAGAGTTTGGTTTTGGGGAGCTTGAGCACCGTAAACTGCAGTATAAGGAAGAACACAACGATAAGCCCGAGTGCACGTGCGACCTCTGCAGCAGTATGGGAAAGGGTGGTAAGCACGGAGGCGAGGACGTTATCGCTTATCGAGTAATCCGGCAGCTGGTATGTAAGTTCTCCGCCTGCGGAAAGCGAGAGCACCGCAACGGCGAGCATAGGTCCGATGGAGCAAAGAGCAACAAGGCCGAAACTGTTTTCTCCCGAATTGCTTCCGCCGAACGTTGCTGCTATACCTACGCCGAGCGCCATAATGAAGGGAACCGTTATGGGCCCGGTCGTAACTCCTCCGGAGTCAAAAGCCAGGGGCAGAAAATAACTTTTGCCGTTCTCTATAAGAAGAGCGCAGAATGAGAACAGCACCATGTAGAAGAACATAAGCAGTGCGGAAAGGTTCTTTTGTCCTATTATCTTAATAACGGCGCAAACAAGGAAAAGTCCGACACCGATGCCCACGGTGAATATAAGTGCGGTGGGGTTTATGACGGCGCTTACCTGGTTTGCAAGCACGGAAAGATCAGGCTCTGCAACCGTTATGAGCAGACCCATAACAAAGCATACGGAAAGAAGAATGGCAGTCTTGCGCGTTTTCATAAGTCCAGAACCCGTGTGTTCGCCTATCGGAGTCATCGCCAGGTCGGCACCGAGATTGAAAAGACCGATTCCGATGATAAGGAAAACAGCGGAAACCGAAAAAACGACCGTTTCTCTGACAGTAAGTCCCGTAAGCGGCGTAAGTCCGAGGATAAGAACGATTATAGATACGGGAAGCACGGATATCAGCGCTTCCTTCAGCTTGGGGAAAAGATTTTTCAGCATGGCGGCTCCGTTCGCGAAAATTAATACATATTTATTATAAAGCACGGGTAAGAATAAATCAACACATATTTTTTTGAAAAACTATTGACTTACGGAAAACGCTGTGATATTATTGTAAAGCAATTCCGTTTACAGTTGATTTTTCGGAGAAGACCGATGTATGTAAAGGACCTTGGTATAGGATATCTGCTTGATTTTTACGGCAATACACTGCCGGAGGATCAGCGCGATGTTCTTACCGCTTATTATTTTGAGGATCTTTCCCTTGCCGAGATAGCCGAGGGACGCGGACTTACCCGCCAGGGCGTGCGCGCTTCCATCAAACGCGGGGAAAAGCAGCTGCTTTTTCTTGAGGAAAGGCTTGGACTTTGCGGAGAATACCGCGATAGGGAAAAAACGCTTTCCGGTGCCGTTTCCGAGATGCGCCGAATTGCCGATAAACTTGCCTCCGAGGGGTTCACCGATGATGCAAACAGCCTCAGCGGTGCCGCAAACGCCGTTGTTTCGGCATACACACAAAAGTGAAGCAAAGGATACGATATGTTTCAAAGTCTTACCGATAAGCTTGCGGGTGCGTTCAAGCGCTTCAGAAGTAAGGGTAAACTTACAGAAGCCGACGTACGCGAGGGTATGCGCGAGGTCAAGCTTGCGCTTCTTGAAGCCGACGTTAACTTCAAGGTAGTACGTGAGTTCGTGTCAAGAGTTACCGAGCGTGCCGTAGGATCGGACGTGCTTGAGAGCCTTCTTCCCGCACAGCAGATAGTTAAAATAGTTAACGAGGAGCTTATCGCCATTATGGGCGGTGAGAATTCCAAGCTTGATATTTCGCCTAAGCCCCCTACGGTCGTGCTTATGTGTGGTCTTCAGGGCGCGGGCAAGACCACCCACACTGCAAAGCTTGCCTCGTACTTCAAAAAGAAGGGTAAAAACCCCCTTCTCGTTGCCTGCGATATTTACCGCCCTGCGGCTGTCGATCAGCTGAAAACGGTGGGTGAGGCTGTCGGAGTTCCCGTTTTCTCTATGGGAACGGATCTGCCTGCGGTCGATATTGCGCGCGCCGGTCTTGAATATGCAAAGCGCCAATGCAACGATATGGTGTTCATCGATACAGCCGGACGTCTTCACGTTGACGACGGACTTATGCAGGAGCTTGAGGATATCAAGGCGGCGACTGAGCCTACGGAAATTCTGCTCGTTGTTGATGCAATGACGGGTCAGGACGCCGTAAACGTTGCGAAAAGCTTTAATGAGCGACTTGATATCACCGGCGTTATCCTTACGAAAATGGACGGAGATACCCGCGGCGGCGCTGCGCTTTCCGTGCGTTATATAACCGGCAAGCCGATAAAGTTCATCGGTGTCGGAGAAAAGCTTGATATGCTTGAGCCTTTTTATCCCGACAGACTGGCATCACGCATCCTCGGCATGGGCGACGTGCTTACGCTGATTGAAAAAGCAGAGCAGGCGTTCGATGAAAAAAAGGCTGTTGAGCTTGAGCAAAAATTAAGGCAATCGCGCTTTACTCTTGCCGATTATCTCGATCAGCTTGAACAGCTGAAGGATATGGGAAGCCTTGAGCAGATAGCGGGTATGATACCCGGAATGAAGGCTGGGGCGCTCAAAGATGCCAAAATAGACGAAAAGGCGATGGACAGAACAAAGGCGATCATCCTTTCCATGACTCCCCGCGAGAGAGAAAAACCCGATATAATCAACTCCTCCCGCAAAAAGAGAATAGCGGCGGGCAGCGGCACTACCGTTGAGGAGATCAACCGTCTCCTTAAACAGTTTGAGCAGATGAACAAGCTGATGAAGCAGCTAACGGGCAAGGGTTCAAAGAAGTTCCGCGGAATGATGAAAATGCCGTTCTAATGACGGATTTTTATAAATAAAAAATAAAACAATTTCATATTTTTTGGAGGAAAAAACCATGGCAGTAAAAATCAGACTTACCAGAATCGGAAAGAAGAAGGCTCCCAGCTACAGAGTTATCGTTGCTGACAGCCGCAGCCCCCGCGACGGTCGCTTCATCGAGGAGATCGGCTACTTTGATCCCCTTACCAATCCCGAGACCGTAAAGATCGACGCTGACAAGGCTAAGACCTGGATCAAGAACGGTGCTCAGCCCACCGATACTGTTCGCGCACTTCTCAAGAAGAGCGGCATTATCGAGTAAGAAAGGATTTGCCGTCCGGCAAAGTTGGGAACATAATGATTATACTCAAGGATGTGCTTGCCGACATTGCCAAAGCTATCGTTGACAACCCCGATTGCGTTGAGGTAACGGAAGAGAGAAAGGAGAACGGAGAAGTTCTTCTCACGCTCAAAGTTGCTCCTTCCGATATGGGAATGGTGATTGGCAGACACGGCAGGATAGCAAAATCCATACGCCTTATCATGAAGGCGGCCGCAAATTCTCTTAACGAGAAGGTAACGGTAGATATCGAATCATCAAAAGACCGCTTGCGATTCGCAGGCGGTCTTTGATATTTTTCTTGCAATATTGCAGTATCGGTGTTATAATGACCTAAAAAGATCGGGGAGGGCACTATGAATCTTCAGGAATCGGGCGAAATGTATCTTGAAACGATATACGTACTCGGCAAAAGGGGTAAGTCTGTGCGCTCCATTGATATATGCGGAGAGCTTGGATATTCAAAACCGAGCGTGAGCCGCGCTGTCGGTCTTCTCAAAAATGGCGGCTTAATAAATGTGGACGCGGGCGGATATATCACCCTAACTGCCGAAGGACATGAGGTCGCGGCAAAGATATTTGAGCGTCATACGGTGATAAGCGAGCTGCTTGTCCGTCTTGGTGTTTCCGAGGATACGGCAAAGGAAGACGCTTGCAAGATAGAACACGTAATAAGCGACGAATCGTTTGAGGCGATCAAGTCGCACGCTAGGCAATACGGACAAATGTAAAAGAGGGGATGGAAAAAAGTCCGGACCGCAAAAAAGAGAAAAAACACTGAAAACACAATGGTTTCAATGTCGGTAAATGTAAAGACTAAGGTAAGAAAAACTCAAAAAATGAGTTTTTCTGTAATGTTCTCTTTTTTGCTGCGAAGCGAACCCCGTATGGGTGAGATGCGCCCTTATGCGCCAAATTCGCCTGCAAACTTGCTGAAAAATAAAATCCGCCCTCGACATACACCGGTACGCCTCAAGGTAAAGCACGCCCAAAGGGCGAGCGATTAATTTTACCTCTTGAGCGAGGTTTGCCGAGCTGGCGGATATTTGCCCGCTCTTACCATTTTTCCCTATCCCCTGGGGGTGTAAAAAACTCCGTTTTTTACCCCCCCTTTTTTAGTGCTGCTTTGCAATTATTCTGTATTTTTTCGGTGATACGCCAAAGCGCTTTTTGAATATGCTGTGGAAGTAATTTGTATTATTGTAGCCGACGCTTTGCGCGATATCTCCGACGGGAATATTGGAGTTTGAGAGCAGATACTCGGTCTGCAAAAGACGCTTTTCCTGCAACAGATCGGTGAAGGTCTTTCCCGTTTTTCTTTTTATCTCGCGAGATAGCCAGTAAACATCGTAATGAAGCTTGTCTGCAAGCTCGGAAAGCGTTCCGCTTGGGTATTTTTCCTCGATATACTTGAATACGTCGATAAGTATACCTTTTTTGATATTGTCATACCCAAGCTTATCGGAGTGATTTATAAATTCAAGTAGCAGAAGTCCCATCGTGAGCTCGGCGGTCTTCCTTTTTGTAGGTGCTCTTTCGGTAAAAGAGATTATTAGATTTTCAAACAGATTCTGTATCTGCAGAACGTCTGCTGTCTTGTAGTGCAGATAGCCGTCGGTACTCTCGCTGCCTATGATGCAGTTTATAATGAATCGTCGCAGCGGTGTTTCTTCTTCTCCCATCATTTCTATGGCTTTGTTTAAAAATTGCGGCATCACTATGAAATTAACGGCAATGTCCGTTTCTCTTGCGGGGAGTATCTCCTGCGTTGCGTACTGGTTAAGTATGAGCGTTTCTCCTTCTGCAAGCCGTACCTTGTTTCCGTTTATTATATGCGTTGTTTCACCTGCGCACATATAAACTATCTCTATGTAATCGTGAGTATGCTTTGGAAAGTGTATAAACCTTGTGTGCGGACGGATGGTAATAAGCTTGCCGCTGTTTATCAGCTTTTGTGCGTTAACAACGTTCTTTTCGCTTTCCATATACAAGTCACGATCTATAACAAGGGAACCGTCAATTATCGCTTGTTCCTCTGCCGTTATGGCGGAGAGCCTATTCAGTATTTCTCTATCCATTGTGTTTTTATATCCTCCGATAAGATTTTATAACAAGCTCTGCGAGTGTGTCAAGTGCAAATCAGGTTGTTTTTTCAGACAAATAAAGTTGTTTTATTTTGCTTGAGAATATGATATCATTAAAGTCAAATAATGTGGGTGCATCACCTAAAAATGTTGATAAGGGCGTGAGGTTATGGGAAAACAAAAACATTTGCGGTTGTTATCCGGTGTGTTGGCGTTGATTATGATGCTTTCGATAGGCTGCGGGAAAACTCCCGGAAGCGTTGATGGTAGTTCAGACGTAATTACAGACAAAGTAACGGATATTACGGATAAAACAGAGGATAGGGATATGAGTATTAAAGAACTTAGGGTAAACAATGTCGCGGAACCGCTCGGTATAGATACCGTGCCGACTTTCCGTTGGATAAACGAAATGGACGGCTACGGCAGGGCACAGAGCGCGTACCGTATTATCGTTGCGTCCTCAAAGGAAAAAGCGGAAGCACACGAGGGCGACGTGTGGGACAGCGGCAAGACCGAGGGAAATTGCAATTACGATATCGTCTACGGCGGCGATGCGCTCAAGTCCCGCACGGAATACTATTTTGCCGTACAGGTATGGGACGAAAAGTGCGAGAGCGTGTGGAGCGGTGTTTCAAAATTTGAGACGGGTATACTTGACGACTCCGAGTGGACTGCAAAATGGATAGGTGTTACTGACGGTGATACCGTCCCGTGTGACATCGACCTAAAGGGAGCTAATTGGATCTGGCTGAAGCGCGATACGGGTTCAACTACCTATTTCAGATACCATTTCGGCATCGATGAGAACAAAGAGGTGGACGAGGTCCTGCTTGCTGCTACGATGGACGACTACGGTTATCTGTACGTCAATGCAGAAAGCGTGCTGAACGTAAATAAAGAAACGAATGCATGGAAGACCGGCAGGGTCGTTAATATCACCCGCTGTGTGCAAAAAGGAGATAATGTTTTTGGTGCAAGAGTCATCGACACCGGCTCAAGTGCAGGATTTATTGCAAAAATTGAGATACGTTATACCGACGGAAGTGTTGACACTGTTGTAACGGATAAAAAGTGGAAATGCTCGAAATCCGTTACGTCCACTTCGGGGTGGGAGAAGATCGGAGGTGTTAACGATGCTTCGTGGTCTGCACCCGACCAATGTATTGCCTATGGCAGCGGTGCTTGGGCGTCGAACGTTGATATGCCCAAAACGATGCAGACAAACGTTGGGGCGTCCGCACCGATGCTCCGCAGATCCGTTGAGATAGCGAAGAAGATAGAAAAGGCGAGGATCTACATATCCGGTCTCGGTCTTTATGAGCTTTACGTGAACGGCAAGCTTCCTGATGACAGCGTGCTTAACCCTGCACATACTCAGTATGAGGATACGGTGCATTACCGCGTATATGACGTAACCGAAATGCTTTCCTTAGGCTTGAATGTCCTTGCGGTAGAACTCGGCAATTATTTTTATAATTGCGATTTTTACACGTGGATGAACTGGAATACCGCCGTTTACCGCGATGATCCGAAGCTTCTTCTTGAATTGCATATTCAGTATGCTGATGGTACTGATGATGTTATAGTGACCGACGAAGCTTGGAAGACCTATGAATACGGACCCGTAACGTACAACAACGTATACAAAGGAGAGCATTATGATGCAAGGCAAGAGGTAAGGGGCTGGACTGCCGCCGAATTTAACGACAGCGCGTGGAAAAACGCAAGGCTTGTCGGCGCGCCAAAGGGCGAGCTTGTGTTCGAAAACGTTGAGCCGATACGCCGCCTTAAGACCTTTAAGCCTACTGTTAAGGACAAGGGTGATGGCACTTACATAATCGAAAATCCCGTAATGACTACCGGATGGGCAAGGATAGCCTTTAAAGCGCCAAAGGGAACAAGGATAAAAATTACGTACGGAGAAAAGCTTGATGCCTTCGGCTTTGTCGAGGTGCCCGTTAACGGTTATCTGCTTCAGATCGACAGTTTTATTACAAGCGGAAGAGCGGACGTATACGAACCTAAGTATTCCTACAAAGGATATCAGTACATTCAGGTAGAGAATTATCCGGGAGAACTCACTGACGACGATGTTGAATGTTATCTCATAGCCAATGATATACGCGATGTTTCCGCATTTGAGACCGGAAACAGCCGCATCAATTATATGCATGAAATGATGCTGCGCACGGTTATGAATAACTTGCAGAGCAAGCTTACCGATACTCCGGTGTACGAAAAGAACGGCTGGACGGGAGACGTTAATTTCGCCCTTGATTCATTCAACTTTAATTACGATTTTTCAAATATTATACGAAAGATACTTGTGGATTTTGAGGACTCTGCAAACGCAAAAGGAATAGTTGCGCAGACGGCTCCGGCAGCATACAGCGGAGGTTCGAGTATTCCCATATGGTCCTCGGTATTTATCAATGCATATTATGAAAATTGGCACGTTAACGGTATTACTTCGGCGATAGAGGAACACTACGGTGCAATACGTCTGCAAACGCTTGATTATATCAATTCCATAAAGGCAAACGGCTGGGTATGGACAACGGGAAGCTATGCGGATTGGATGTCTCCAAATCCATCAGGTGCGTATACTACGGGTAAGACCACCCACGCACCCGAAGGTGCGGGAATTATCGGCACCGCTTACGTTTACCGCACTCTTGGCGAGATGGCTGAAATTGCAGAGCTGCTTGGTAAAAACGATGATGCCGCAGAGTATCGCGATGCAATGGAAAAGATATATGCAGCGTTCAATGCAAAGTTCTACGATAAAAAGCACGGATATTACGATACGGGATTCTGGAACGATACTTACGATGCGGGAAGAACTAAATACCGTCAGGCATCGAATATCATTCCGCTTATGTTCGGCTTGTGCCCCGAAGAATATGAGAAGAGCGTAGTAAAGAGCATAGTGAACGATATAAAGGCAAAGGGGAATCATCTCGACGTAGGTGCAGTTGGTACTAAGTATATTCTTCCCATGCTTTCAAAATACGGTTACGGCGACCTTGCAATGAACCTCATTATGCAGGACACCTACCCCTCTTGGGGATATTGGATAGAACTCGGCGCAAACACATGTTGGGAATCGTACGATTCGAACGCACGTTCACGCAACCATTTTTTCCTCGGCACGTACACCGACTGGTTTTATAAGAATCTTGCGGGTGTGGCGGACTTTTCAAACGGATATGAAACGGTGGTATTAAAGCCGGAGATACATCCGGAGATAGGCTATACGGACTACACTTTGCAAACGGTTCGCGGAACTCTGAAAAGCCATTGGTATTTTGCAGAGAATAACGAGCTTGTTTGGGACCTTACGGTACCCGTTGGTACAACTGCCGCGGTTTATCTTCCTGCGGCGGCAGATATTTCCGGATATCCGTGCATAACGGAGAACGGCGAATATCTCACCGTTCCCTCGGGCAGCTATTCGTTTGTGATGGATGCGGGAAAATTTCCCGTTAACGATGACCTTATACCGAAGCCTGTTGAAAAAAACGAGGAAAATGAAGACTCCGAAAACGCAGGCGATACCGTAAGCGTGCTCAGAAAGGGAAATCTTGCTTTGCACGGAGCAGTTGCCGTGTCTTCGACACTTAACAGCGGTGCTTGGCACGAGAATAAGCTTACTGACGGAGACAGATACAATCTGCGAAGCGGCGAGGTATGCGGCTGGACGTCAAATTTTGCTACTGCGCTTCCGCATGAGGAGTGGATCGGAGTGGATCTCGGTGCTGTATATGAGATAGATCAAATACAGATAATGCCTGCAGGTGCAGCAAAGGGCGGCAAGTGCTATGCCTTCCCCAAAGGATTTGTGCTCATGGTTTCGGAGGACGGGCAGTATTGGACTGCGGTGTATAGAGAAGACGATTATCCGATACCGACTACCGAAATGCAGATCTTTGATTTTGACACGGTAAAGGCAAGATATGTAAGATTTTTGGCAACCGAGCTGCGCACAAAACCGTCTGACGGCAATAAGTACCGTATGCAGATAGCAGAAATTGAGGTTTATAACACCGAGAACCGATAATCATATTCAAGGGGGACAGAAATGCTTTACGACAAGAACAAAAACAGTCCCGAGTTAGACAAGGAGCTTTTTAAAAATCCAACGGCAGAATACCGCGGTGCGCCGTTCTGGGCGTGGAACAGCAAGCTCGACAAGGAAGAACTGCTCCGCCAGATAGACATTTTCAACGAAATGGGTATCGGCGGCTTCCATATGCATTGCAGACAGGGGCTTGAAACACCGTATCTTGCCGATGAATTTATGGAGCTTGTCCGCGCCTGTAATGATAAAGCCAAGGAAAACGGAATGCTTGCCTGGCTTTACGATGAGGATAAGTGGCCCTCCGGCTTTGGCGGAGGATACGTTACAAAGGATGAGGAATACCGCCAGAGGTTCATTGTCTTCACCTGCGATCCCGATTTCAGACCGCGCCCCTCCTCTGTTCTCATTGCGAGGTTTGACGTTGTTCTGGATGAGAACAAGTGCCTCAAGTCATACAAAAAAGTCGGCGACGGAGATACCGTGGAGGGCACGCTGTGGAGCGTGTGGCGTATGATAGCCGTAGCTTCGCCCTGGCATAACAACCAGACTTACGTGGATACGCTCAACAAAAAGGCAATAGAGCGCTTTATTGAGGTTACTCACGAAAGATATTACGAAACGGTAGGCGAAAGCTTCGGAAAAAGCGTTCCCGCCATCTTTACCGATGAGCCTCAGTTTCTAAAAAAGGATACGCTGCCGTATGCGGACAGCAAAAAGGACGTAAGACTTCCGTGGACGGATGATATAGAGCAGACCTTTATGTCTGTTTACGGTGTTTCGCTTATCGACAGCCTGCCGGAGCTTCTTTGGGATCTTCCCGACGGTGCGGTATCCGTTGCAAGATACCGTTATCACGATCATATATCGGAAAGGTTTGCTTCTGCTTTCGCAGATACGCTCGGCAGCTGGTGTGATGCACACGGAATAGCGCTTACGGGTCATATGATGGAGGAGCCGACGCTTGCGAGGCAGACAAAGGCGCTTGGCGACTGTATGCGCTCCTATCGCTCCTTCGGCATTCCGGGTATAGATATGCTTTGTGCAAATATCGAGCTTACCACCGCAAAGCAATGTCAATCTGCCGTGCATCAGTACGGCAGGGAGGGTATGCTCAGCGAGCTTTACGGAGTTACGGGCTGGGATTATGATTTCAGAGGGCATAAGCATCAGGGCGATTGGCAGGCGGCACTCGGGGTTACCGTCCGCGTGCATCACCTTTCCTGGTACTCGATGAAGGGCCCCGCAAAGCGGGATTATCCGGCATCCATATCCTATCAATCCCCTTGGTATAAGGAATACCGCTACGTGGAGGATCACTTTGCAAGGGTGAACACGGCGCTTACGCGCGGCAAGCCGTATGTCAGAGTAAGTCGGATCGTAGCCATGTCGT
>JAZQJQ010000001.1:0-14669 GCA_045541735.1 Eubacteriales bacterium | reverse complement strand
TCTTTACAGCCTTCACAACGCGCTCCGTAATACTGTGGTCGGCAAAGCCGCTGTAAAGCTGTTCCTTTGTGCGTGCATGCAATGTTATCGCCGCGGCACCCGCTGCTTCTGCGGCTCTTGCCGCATCCTCGGCATTGATACTGTCTTTATCCCAGCCGGCGCGTATTTTTACGGTAACTGGCAGGCTTGACGCCTTTACTGCGGCGTATATGACCTTTTCCGCTTTTTTAAGATCCTTTAAAAGCGCAGATCCCTCTCCGTTTGATACTATCTTGTGCATCGGGCAACCCATATTAAGGTCAATCGCCGCCACCTCTCCCGTAGGCAATCCGCCCTGCGAAAAGAACTGCGCGGCATACGCGACAGCGTCCTCCTCCGCGCCGAAAAGCTGGATAGCGGTGGGAAGGGCTCCCGTTTTGGCAAGACCGAGCGTTTTTTTATTATTCATCATCACGGCCTTTGCACTTATCATCTCGCTAACGGAATATTCCGCACCAAGCTCTGCACATACGGTGCGGAATGCAAGGTCGGTAAAACCCGCAAGAGGCGCAAGCATCAACCCGTGACGAAGCTCTGTGTTTCCGATCTTCATATTACTTCTTTGCGGCATTCGTAAAATAATTCACGATACCGTCCTTAATGCCCTCTGCGGCAGAATCAATGCCCTCGTCGGTAAACATACGGGCATATTCCTCTACGGAGGTCATATAACCGACTTCAATAAGCGCCGATACGGTTGCTGTATCGCGGCATACTGCAAGGTCCTTATAGGCTGCGCCGCGCGTTTCCCTGCCGAGCGCTGAGGAAAGGCTTTCGCTTACAGCAGACGCCAGCACCTTACCCGCAAGCGTTGAATAATAAGTTTCTATACCGCGAACCGTCGTAATATCGGCGGAATACGGCAAACTGTTATGATGCACGGATATTACGGCATCCGCATTTACACCGGATATGATCGTCTGCCTTTGCTTCAAGGTGAGCGCAATATCCTCGTTTCTTGTAAGGATCACCTCTGCGCCGAGGGCGGAGAGTTTATCTCTGAGCGAGAGCACCACGGCAAGATTGATGTCCTTTTCGTTTTTTCCGCTGTCGGGGCCGAATGCACCTACGGCACCGGGGTCTTCTCCGCCGTGTCCCGCATCAAGAACTATCTTTTTACCTTCAAGTATGCCTGTACCCTCCGTGTTTGAAGGAGGCGCATTCAACGTGATAGCCAGCAGAGGTATACCCTCCAGTGTAATATAGTCTACGGAGTATCCGTAAAAAGCATTTACATCGGAAACGGTAAGGCGAAGCTCCGCGTTGCCCGTTTCCGTATTGTAATTAAAATCCACATTGGATACGATTTTGGAATTCACATCGCGCGTAAAGGATCTATCCGTTACGGTACAGTTATGCATCGTAAAGACAAGGGTATCGCCCTCAAAGGCCGAGGAAACTGCAGGCTTAGTGAGCGTTTTGGTGTAAAAGACGGTATTTCCGCCGCTGCTCGTCTGCAGAAGCTGTCTTACTTGCGGAGCAGCTGGTCTGTCACACGCATCAGCCGCCTCCGTATCCTCGGTGCTTACGTATGCACCCATCGAAAGTAGCCAATATCCGTCCCTTTCTGCCAGCGCATATTCCGTCATTCCGATAGGCTGGGCGTTTCCGTATACGTACGAGCCGTCGGGCGCATCCTTGAGATACACGTTACCTTTCAGCACGGTAACGGGAATACAGCAGTTTTCCCCCAGAACCCGTATCTCTCCGCCCGATGCCTTTTCCAAGTCGTTTCCGCGGATCGCGGTAAACTCAACAGTACCGAGGCTTTCCAGTTTCTGCGCGGTGTTGAGCACAACGGATGCCGAATACCTTACGGCAGTAAGTCCGCCATTCTCCGCGCTTTCAGGCTGAAGAGCTACGGTTTTACCGCCGAAAACAGCTGTGACCGTGCTGCCCGCGGGTGCGGTGCAGGCGAGGATCAGCTCATTGCCGTTTGTAACGGTAGTGCGGTCTGCGGGGTATACGTCCGTCACGCAGAAGGAATCAAGCATCTCGGACGCACCGTCCGTGCGGATTATAAGATGCTCGTACGTCTTGCCGCCGCACTCAAATATAAGTCGGTTCTCGCCCTTTTCAAGCGCTGTATAAGCGGAAAAGCTTCCGTCCTTCGTAAGACTCAGTTTTTTTCCGTTAAGTGTTACGGTATGCGCGGTGTTTGCGGAGCCGATGACGTATACGCCCTCCGCCTCCACTGCCGTGCCGTGCTCCGGTGCGGCTATATAAAACTCTCCGCCGTTATCAGACGGTGCCGAAAACGCTCTGTTTTTACCGTATACGCTTTTCAGCTCGTCTGCCGCGCCCTTTACGTTATTTTTAAGCACCGAATAGCCGTAATGGATACTTCCCCTGAACGCAAGCACGCTTCTTGCGAACTGTATCTGGCGCGCAAGCTCGCCCTCGGGAGATTCAAGAGTATCGTAACGGTGCGCTCCGTGGCTTATAAGCAGGTCAACGCCCGTATTTGCCACCTGCGCATTCCACCATCTTACGAGCACGTCGTATCTCGCGACCGCGGTATCAAAGCTCCAATATATCTGAGGAGCTACGTAATCGACGTAACCGCCCTCGATAAACGCAAGCGTATCGCAGTAAATGGACGAATAGCTTTCATTACCCGCGGTATCGCTTCCGCCGTTCTTACCGTTATCGTTCCGCCATATACCGAAGGGTGCAACACCGAAGAGGCAGCTCTGCCGCGCTTCCTTGATCTCCTTATAGCACAGCTCCATCATCTTGTTTACGTTTTCCCTGCGCCAATCGTCAAGAGGAGCACCGTTTGAATACCTGAAATATGATGCGGCATCATTAAACGATGCAAGCACGTTTTTGCCGTTTTCGGTAACGTAAACGGGGGAAGGATAGAAATAATCGTCAAAGATTATGCCATCCACCGCATATTTTTCGACTATTTCCCTGCAGCCTGCGGCAACAAGCTCGCGCGCTTTGGGATTTCCCGCATCAAGATACAGTCTTCCGTCCGCATAGGCAATGGCAAGGGAGGGATCCTTCCTTACCGGATCGTTTTCGGGCAGGTCTTTCACATCCGTCTTGGGCGCGGATGCGCTTCCGACCGTAACGCGCAAAGGATTTACCCACGCGTGCACACGGATGCCCTCTGCATGCGCCGCCTTCAAAAGATACTCAAGCGGATCAAAGCCGCCGTCCGCTTTCTTACCGCGCTCGCCGCTCAGATAAGCGGATACGGGAAATATATCGCTCTTATAGAGCGCATCTCCTGACGGACGCACCTGAAAATATATGGTATTCAGTCCCATCGACTTTACGTTCTCAACTATCGAGTCAAGCTCCGAGGCTAGCTTATTTGCGCTGAGCCCCGCAGAGGAGGGGTAATCGATATTGTAAACGGAGGCTATCCACACTCCGCGGACCTCGGAATCGGGCCCGTCAACGGGTTCCGTGCCAGCGGGAATGTCCTCGCTGTCCATTACGGGCATAGTAAACTGCTCTACCTTACCGCCCGCGCAGGATGAAAGGAGCATACACGCGAGCATGAGGAGAGAGACAAGACGTACCACCACCCCGCCGTTATTGATTCCGTTTGTAAAAAAACGTATGTGTTTCATCGCATACCTCCGCATTATACTGACATTTTACCACTAAACTCTCGCCATTACAACCCGATTACTGAAATAAAGTAAGTTCTGTTTGTTAATTTTTTTCGTTATATATAAAATATTGCTTTTGCCGTTCTTTTATGTTATCATATATTAATAAAGTCAGATACGCGGAGTTTTACGATGAAACACGTTGATATATATACAGACGGCGCCTGCAGATACAACCCCGGGCCCGGCGGATGGGGCGCCATCCTCGTTTACAGGGGAACGGAAAAGGAGCTCAGCGGAGGCGAGGCAGAAACGACGAATAACCGTATGGAGCTTACCGCCGCCGTAATGGCGCTGAAGATGCTAAAAGAGCCGTGCGAGGTCACTCTTACCTCAGATTCCAAATATCTTGTGGACGGAATAACGAAAAACTGGGCAGCAGGCTGGAAGGCAAAGGGCTGGAAGCTTGCATCCGGCAAGCCGGCACAGAATACAGACCTCTGGGACGTACTTCTTTCCTTACTTGATACTCATAATGTAACTTTTAACTGGGTAAAAGGCCACGAAGGGCACCCGTACAACGAAAGATGCGACGCCCTTGCAACCGCAGAAGCGGATAAATACAAAAAATAGGAGAAAAGCTATGCTTACAGCGGGCATAAAAAACAGCATAAGCCGCGCAGCAAAAAGAGCCGCACTTTTTTTGCTTGCGCTCTCTTTTGCGTTATGCCCGGACTTTATTTTTTCGTATATTCCGACAGCTTTTGCGGCGAATACGGAGACCTTCGATTTTGCGGAGCGCTTCCTTTGCACCGAATTCAAGACAGAGCGCGGATCCGCCGCGCTTGCCGGCGATGCAAAAAGCATACGTATCAATTTCTACGGCGCAGGCTCGTACATCGAAGGCCCCGTTACATCTTCTGCACTAGGCGAAAACGTGAATGCCCTGCGATTTACCGTGCATTCCTGCACGCGCGCCGCGCAGATGAAGATAAGCTACAGCTACACCGAAGACGGTGCGTTCGATGAAAAAAACAGTATCAACGTTCAGCTTGAGCGGACCGACTCCGTTAAGGTATACACAGTAAGTCTGCCGAGAGCATCCGAATTAAAACGCATCCGCCTTACAAGCGAGCAATCAAGCCTTACCTCGCTTACTCTCACCTCGCTCCTTGCCGTATCCGCTTATGCTGACAGCACCGAATACGCAGGAAAAATAGAAAGCTGCACCGTAAACGGCACCACGGTCTCCATCAAAGGCACCATACCGACGGCGACCGTAGCTGCAAGACGCAGCGATATGCTTGCGGTATACGTGCTTGAACACGGAAAGACCGAAGCGGAAACTATGCCCGTCAAGACCGCGCCGATATCCGCAAAGTTCGAGATAAAGGTACCTGTTGCCGAAGGCGATATAAGCGGAAGCAAATACCTTGTATGTCTGCTTGACGGCGAGGGCGGCTCGGTTCCCCTTGCGCCGGCAGTGTATGCAATAAAACAAGCAAGCGCAAAAGCAAAGCCGCTTCCCTTTAAGGGCATCCTCAGCGGCAGCTGTACGGACCTTGGAGCTGGCACCGCACTCTCTGATGTTGACCTCTCCCTGCTTTTCGATATGCAGGGCGGAGGATATGCCTACCGCTTCGAGGGCGAATACTTTTACTTTGACCGCAAGGAAACGGACAGACTGCGCGCCTCCGTTATGCGCAATGACGCAACGGGAAGTGAAACTCTGCTCCGTATTTTGTGCTCGAATCCCGGGAAAGAGGTACCCTTCACTTACTCTTACAATGAATCCGGCGTATTTTATTACGCATTAAACGCAGATACGGAGGAGGGACGGAAATATATCCGCGCCGCTATCAGCTTTCTTTCGGAGAGTCTCGGCGGAAGCGGATATAGGATATACGGCTTTGTCCTCGGCAAGAATATAGATAAGAGCGGCGAATACAATTTTATGGGTGCCGATTATCCGCTTGACCGATATGCCGAAAACTATCTGCTTGCCCTGCGCACGGTATATGCCGCCGCAAGGGAAAGCAATCCCTCGGCGCGCGTATTCGCCGGACTTGGCGGAGAATGGGAAAGCCAAAGCGTTGGACGCAAATATCTGTTCCCCGATTACGATGCCTTTCTTTTGCTTGAAGCTCTTGCGGCAAGAGCGGCGGCAGAGGGCGGAGTTGCATTTTCCGTGCTGTCCGAATCCGGCGAAAAACCCAAAACCTTTACGGAAGGTCCGGCAATCTTCGGCGGTGCAAACACCTTTGGTTTTCTTGCCGGACTTGAAGCCTCCTTCGGCACAGTCGATGCAGACCCGGTGTTTTTATGGACTCCGATGGGCGGCTCCTCTTGCACCGCATACTCGTATCTTTATTACAGCGCACTCTTTAAGGGCGCCGAAGCTTTCATACTCGACCTGAGCACTGCGGCAAAGATAACGGACAAAGACGCGCTCGTTTCCCTTGCAAGCAGTATAGATACCGTAAAAACGCTCGTTGAAACGGCACCTTACCTTGCCGATGCGGGCATCAGCGCCGACGATATAGAAGGCTATGCACCCGAAAAGCTCGTTTTGCGCGATATAAGGGACGGTATTCTCGGAGTCGTTTCCCCTATTCAGCCGATGGGCTCCGTAATATTCCGCGATTATACAAAAAAAAGCGCGACACCCGATCTTGTAAGATGCGAAAACTGCGAAGTATACGGCTACGGAGAGGAATACGCACTGTGCGAGTTTTCAGCATCGGTATTCGACGACTGCTCCGCTGTAATAGATCTTAACGGCACAAACGAATTAAGCATTGCCGACCTACTGTTTTTTGACGTAACTCTTGATTACGACGGCATTCAGACCGTCACCTTCTCCGTTTGCGGAAACGGCGTGGAAAGACAGTACAGTGCGTCCCTGTCACGCGGCAGCTACCGATTGTATACAGACAGCTCCATCCCTGCCGGAGAGGGCGAATACATCAAGCTCTCCCTTTCGGGCGAAGGTAAGCTGTATCTCTACCGCGTAGGCGGCGAGAGCGGCACAAAGTTCTCAAACCGTCTTTCCGTGCAGTTAAACGATGCAAGAGGCACGGATACACCGCTTGACTCCAATGCAGAAGGCTACTGGGGCATATTTCTTTGCGTGCTTACGGTCGTATCCGCCGCAACAGCGGTAATGATGCGGCGTTCAAGCGCTTATATGAAGGAGACCGAAGAAAAGGAAAGCTCTGATAATTAAGGAGGAAGCTGTGATAGACCTCTCAAAAATGGATGAATACCGCGAAAACAACCGCATAGAAGCAAAAAAAGCACTCGGCGGACTTCCCGAAAGTATATGGGAAACGTATTCCGCTTTTGCAAACACTCTCGGCGGCATTATACTGCTCGGTGTTGAGGAATACCGCGACAAGAGCCTGCACCCTATAGACATTGCCTACCCCGAGGAGATGATCGCCGATCTATTTGACGGACTGAACGATAAAAAGACGGTGAGCGCGAACATTCTCTCGGAGGATGACGTTACGGTTGAAACAGCCGAGGGAAAGCGCATTATAGTTGTGCGTGTGCCGCGTGCCGGCAGCGCGCATTACCCCGTTTATATAAACGGCGACCCTGTAAACGGCGCGTATTTCCGTCTGGGCGAAGCCGATCACCGAATTAACTCTCCCAATCTCACCGCGGCAGAGCTTGCCGCAATAAAGGATATACGGAAGGAGGACGAATGGAAAAAGTAATAAGCTACAAATGCCCTTCCTGCGATGCACCGCTCTCCTATGACGGAAAAGCGGAAAAAATGCATTGCGAATACTGCGGCAGCACCTTTGAAATTGAAGGTGTTAAGGCATACAACGAAGGCTTCGGCAAGAAAGCCTGCGAGGATATTCCGACTGAGATAGATGCCCCAAACGACGTGCACGGCGAGTGGACGGAGGAGGAGACCGAGAGCATCGGCGTTTTCACCTGTCCTTCGTGCGGAGGCGAATTGATGTTTGACGAAAACACCGTCGCGTCCTCATGCCCTTACTGCGGCAATCCCGCAATGGCAAAGCACCGTCTTGAAGGTAAATTAAAGCCCGCATTCGTGCTACCGTTCAAGATCACCAAGGACGAAGCAAAGGCTGCGCTCACCAAATTTGCAAAGAAAAAAATACTTCTTCCCAAGTTTTACGCATCGGAAAGCCGGCTTGAATCGATCAGAGGAATATATCTTCCCTTCTGGCTGTATTCGGGCAAGGCGGATGCAAACGCGCAGTACAGCGCCACCAGGGTCTTCACCACCCGCACGCCGAAATACGATATAATACGCACCGATTATTTCCGCCTTGAGCGCGAGGCAAGCTTTGATTTTTCCGACCTTGCCGTGGACGGTGCAAGCGATATGAACGATGCGCTTATGGATTCGCTCGAGCCGTTCGACTTTTCGGGCGCAGAGGAGTTTTCTGCGGCATATCTTGCAGGATATATGGCAAATAAATACGATCTCACAAGCGATGACTGTATGCCCCGCGCAAGCGAGAGAGTGCGCCATTCCGCAGACAGTATGCTTCGGTCTACCGTAAACGGCTATACGGGCATCGTAAGGACCTCGGGAAATATGCATCTGCACGGAGTTGATGCAAAATACGTGCTTCTTCCCGCTTGGCTGCTCGTAACTGAATATAAGGGCAAAAAGTACACCTTTGCAATGAACGGGCAGACGGGAAAGTTCGTTGGTGAGCTGCCCGTAAGCAAAAAGCGTTTTTGGCTTTTCACTATGCTTTTCACCCTTGGTATCTCCGCGGTTATCTACATACTGTATCTCCTTTTGGTATTCGGAGGTGCGATATGATCAAAAAGCTTACTTTACTTATCTGCCTTGCGCTCTCGTTGGTGCTTTTATGTGCAAACGTCTGCGCCGCACCGCCTGCGGTCATTGACAACGCGGATCTGCTAACGGATGCCGAGGAAAGCGCACTGACCGGCACGGTAAACAAGCTACGCGCGCGAGGATACGACGTTGCCATCCTCACGATGACGGGCAGCTACGGCGGCAAAAGCGTAAGAGCTTACGCAGACGATTATTTCGACTATAACGGATACGGCATCGGCTCGGACCGCTCGGGAGTGCTGTTCCTTGTAAACATCACGGAGCGCGATCTGTATATCTCCACGTCGGGAAAAGCAATACGCGTGCTTACCGACCGCGGCATTGATATGCTGCTCGATACGCTTACTCCGCATTTTTCGGACGAAGAGTATTATAACGGATTTAAGCTCCTTCTCTCTGAGCTTGATCACTACATTACCGCATACGAAAACGATGCACCCGTCGGCACTGCAAGCGGTAACGATCTTCTCGGTGCCGCCGCTGTATGCCTTATCATCGGATCTATCATTGCCATTCTGATAATGCTCGGTATAAAGAGGGGAATGAACACCGCGCGCCTGAGCCGGGATGCGGTCTACGCGATAGACCGTGACAGCTTCCGTCTTTCAAGACAGCGTGATATATTCCTCTACTCCAGAACGCGCCGCATACCGAGAAACGATTCGTCATCGAACGGCTCGTCCACACACCGTTCCTCGTCGGGCAGAAGCCACGGCGGCGGAGGAAGAAAATTCTGATAACACCAAACAAATAAAGGAGAAAAAACATGGGACTTATTAAAGCTATCGTAGGCGCCGCAGGAGGCGTGCTTGCAGATCAGTGGAAGGAATATTTTTACTGTGATTCCATAAGCGAGAACATACTCGTTACCAAGGGCGAGAAGCGCGTATCCTCGCGCCGCTCCTCCAATACCAAGGGCGAAGACAACATCATCTCAAACGGCGCGGTAATCGCCGTAAACGACGGTCAGTGCATGATGATAGTGGAACAGGGCAAGGTAGTTGAGCTTTGCGCTGAACCCGGCGAATTCGTTTGGGATAATTCCACCGAGCCCTCTATCTTCACAGGCAAGCTCGGCACCGCAGTTCTTGATTCCTTCAAAACTATCGGTAAGCGCTTTACGTTCGGCGGCGACACAGCAAAGGACCAGCGCGTGTACTACGTAAATACTAAGGAGATAATCGGAAACAAATACGGTACCGCAACGCCCATTCCTTTCCGTTTCATCGACAAGAATCTCGGGCTTGATATCGACATTTCACTCCGTTGCAACGGAGAGTTTTCCTACAAGGTCAGCGACCCCGTTCTCTTCTACACGAACGTATGCGGCAATATCAGCGGCGAATACGAGAGAAGCCGTATAGACAGTATGTTAAAGAGTGAGCTTCTTTCTGCGCTTCAGCCTGCATTCGGCAAGTTTGCGGACACCGGTCTGCGCTATTCCTCGCTTCCCGCTCATACTCTCGAGATCTCCGACGAGCTTAACCGCATCCTCTCAGGCAAATGGGCAAAGCTCCGCGGTCTGAGCGTTGTATCCTTCAACATCAATTCCGTATCCATCTCTCCTGACGACGAGAAGATGATCCAGGATCTGCAGAAAAAAGCGGTTCTCCGCGATCCCGGTATGGCGGCGGCTACTCTTGCAGGCGCCCAGGCAGAGGCAATGCAGTCTGCCGCAAAGAACTCCGCAGGCGCTATGACAGGCTTTATGGGCTTTGGTATGGCACAGAATGCCGGCGGTGTACGTGCTGACGATCTCTACCGTATGGCGGGCGAAAGAAAGACTGCTCCCGAACCCCCCGCAACCGGCTGGATATGCGAGTGCGGTGAAAGCTCCAATCAGGGCAGATTCTGCGTTTCCTGCGGCAAAAAGAAGCCGGAAAGCACAGACGGTTGGGTATGCCCCGCTTGCGGACACATCTGTAAGGGCAAGTTCTGCCCCGAATGCGGAGCAAAGAAGCCTGCCGAGGCGCCCCTTTACCGCTGCGACAAATGCGGATGGGAGCCTGCAGACCCCAAAGCTCCGCCCAAGTTCTGCCCCGAGTGCGGCGACCGTTTTGACTCGAACGATATAAAATAATTAAATTATTCAATGCTCTTTAAGGAAGGAGGTAAAAAGCAGTGAACGGCAATATTACGGTTTTTGACCGAATAAGAGAAAAAAGCACCGTTGTTTCCGCGATAGTAAGATTTCAGAATTCTGCTCTTTACCCCTTCCTTTTTGCTGTTTTATGCGCAATATCCGGCGCAAACGGCAAGGAGATATACATACCGCTGATCTCGCTTTTGACCGCGGCATCGATCTTCGGCGGTCTGTTCTCGCGCGATCTGAAGGTGTTTTTAGTACCCGCATTTCTCATCTATTATTCTATCGGGTTTGACGCGGAGCCGGAGCACTACACAGTGACAGAGCATGCGGAGCGTCCGTTCTTCGATATGTCCTCGCTTCCCTTCCTGCTTGTTTGCCTCGCGCTGCTTTTGTGCGCCCTTACTTACAGGCTGATAAAAACGGGAGCCGTCAAGGATATACTCCGCAAACGGGGCATATTTTTCAGCGGTATCGTCTTAATTGATGCCGCCTTGCTTTTAAACGGCGCATTCTCACCCGATTGGCATATAGCAAACCTCGCCTACGGACTTTTCACCGCTCTGCCGCTCACAGTTTTTTACTGCCTTTTCCTTGCCGTTATCGGCAATTCGGAAAACGGTGTTTCCTATGCCTGCAAAACGCTTGTTGCCGTTGGACTGTCCACCGTGCTGCAGGTAGCTATACTTTCTTACCGCTTCAATGCAAACGACGTGCTTTTTATAAGATACGCAGGCGGAGCGATCCACTCAGTAAACCGATATCTGTTTTTCAACTCCTGGGGAGTTCCTACGATAATTGCCGCCGTTGCGGCTATTGCAATACCTGCGGCATTTTATCTCGCGCACTCACATCGTTTTCCTATTCTCGGATATATGTGCGCATCGGCATTTTTGGTCATCCCGTTTGCATTGAGCACGCGCTCGGCAATGATAATCGGCACATTGGTGTTCCTTCTGTGCATCATTGCTCTCTGCGGCAAATGCAAAAACCGAATCTTTAACCGCATAATGACAGCCTTGATACTCATATCCTGCACGGCAGTAATATGCTATCTCCTTTTTACGGAAAGCGAAACCGTCGCTCTATTCTTACACAGATTAAAAAAGGCTATGCGTTTTAACGCCGCCGCCGATGCCGATACCTTTCTCAGCGGAAGATTGGAGTTTTGGCGAAACGGCATCAACGCATTCAAAAACGCGCCCCTTTTCGGCTCCGGATTTATGCACGGCGCCGACAGTCCTGCCGACGTGTACTTCAAAATGTACCATAACATCGTAATCGAATTTCTCGGTTCTATGGGCATTTTCGGTATATTCGCTCTGGCTGTTCATTTTAAGCATGGACTGGAGGTAATGATACGCAGACCCGATGCAGATAAATTCATCCTGCTGCTCGTACCCGTTTCCCTGCTTGGAATGTCTATGGCGGATAATTTCTTCTTTTATCCCAATTTTCAGCTTATATATGCCGCATTCCTCGCCTGCGCAGAAATATCTCTGGAAAATAAACGAGCAGATCGCCTCGCGCGCCTGAAAACGCCGAAAAGCGGCAAAAAGCCGCACGTCGTATTTACTTTTGTGGAAGCGGGTAAGGGACATATCGTACCTACGCGCACGGTATGCGATGCTTTCAAAAAAAAATACGGCGATAGATGTGAGATAACGGAATCCTACTTTTTCACAGAAACTGACGACAAAAACCTCGAAAGCTCCGAAAAGCTGTTCACAAGTGCCGTGCGCGGTCATAATCTTACGCCTGTAATGAGCGTATTATGCAAGCTTGCAAACCTGATAGCGGGCGACACGTTTATGTTGTATTTCCTCTTTACGTACACAATAAGCGGTATGCGTTCAAGAAAGCCTGCACTCAAGCACGTAAAGGACCTTGATGCAGACGTTATATATTCCGCGCATTGGTCCATCCCCTACCACGTAAACAGGCTGAAAAAGGACCGGCCGTATACCGTATTTTTCTGCCCCGACATCATCCCCAACGGCGCATTTAACGTGGACTGCAATAATTTTCTCATTTCAAACGATGCGGGTTACAGGCACGCAAAAAACATACGTATGTTTGCAGGCGGAAATATTACGCGCATCCCTTTCCCCGCGCGCCCCGAGACAGCTGAGCTCCGAAACGCGGACAAGCACGTACTGCGAAAAAAATTAGGACTTGAAGATATATTTACCGTTTCCCTCAGCGACGGAGGCTACGGTATGGCAAGAATGGAAAAAACAGTCGACGAGCTTCTCGGATGTGCCGATACGCCAATAAACGTAATTGCCTTCTGCGGCACCAACGAAAAGCTTTATACCAAGCTTTGCTCCTTAAAAGATAAAAATCCCAACGTACGCCTTATTGCGCTTGAATACACGAATAAAATAACCGAATACCTCGCGGCAAGCGATCTGTTTGCCGGTAAGGGCGGCGCAAACTCCGTAGCGGAACCCATATCCCTCGGTGTTCCCGTTATCATAACAAAGTGCATAACCTACGTTGAAAGATGGATAAAAAACTATTATGTTAATACCATCGGCGGTGCGCTTTATATCCCGAACGCAAAAAAAGCCGCACGCGAGATATGCAGACTTGCACACTCTCAAAGACGGCTGTCAATACTAAAAAAACCGCTCTCCGACATACCCGATACTGAATATGATGCAGAAAAAACGGCTGATATTATTTGGGAGAGCGTGGAAGGGATAAATTAATGAAATCCTCGCGATGCTCGGATGAGATCTTCGGCTTCGCCTCAGATGAAATTAAATCCACCAATCCGCCGCCGAGGCGGATTTCATCCAACGCAGTTGGATTTCATCACGAAGTGATTTATTCCACCCGCAGGGTGGATTTAGCTGAAAAAGATATTTTCGGCAGTTTTGCGTATGACTTCGAACTCTCACACTTTTTTATCGGAATAAACATCGTCGAAAACTTTTATCAGTTTATTCATCAGTTTAACACTCATTCCCTTTAACGATGGAATATGAACAAAAACTGTATTCGGATTTTTCTTTAGCATATGATAATACGCCGCATTACATAAATAACTTGTCGGTTTATCTGATGTTGTGCAAGTGATGCCTACGCTTCTCAATCTTGTTTCTAAATAATATATATCAAAATCTGTATATACAATTTCATCGTTGTACTTTGCGCATGTTTCGATTCTGACTTTGCCTATCAGGTTTTTATCGATACCAAGCATATACACTTTGTCATAATCGCTGCTGATAAAGGAAATATCTTTTTCCAAACCTTGAAAGCTATTAGTTAATAAAATATAATTCGCAGCCGTTTGATTAACCAACTGAAAAGACGTGTTGTGATTTCCTTTGAATGCAGTAAACAGAATCTTCATTTGTTTTCCTTAGCCGTATTTAAAGAAGCGATCAGCATTCTCTTGATTTCCTCAGCGAGCGAGAGCAAGATATCAAAGTCATAATTTATAAGCTTTGTATTTTTAAGAAGCTTCAACCAATAAATGCTTTCCCCTGTTTCCTTGAGGGAAATATGAAGCTTGGATACAAAATCCGCTTTGCTATTTCCATAAACGGCTTCGTTTATATTTGCACCTATACTTGTTGCAGAGCGAAGCAACTGTTTTGCGATTGTAGTATCTTTTTTAGTTTTGGAAAACTCCTCGTAAAACAATACGATTTGAGTTGCAAAATCAAGGGATTTATCGTGTAGCGGGCTATTCATTTATTATCACCTCGATGGAAGTATAGCATAATTTATAATTAAATTCAATGTTTTGCGGAGCAAAACTACCTTTTCTCTTCTCTTTTCTCTCTTATCTTTTATCTGGAAACGACAATTTGAGAGAAGAGAGAAGAATGAAAAGAGAAAAGTGAAAAGAACAAAAAGAAACGACAATCTTCTGTCGAAAATTGTCGTTTCTTTTTGGTACGGGTAACAGGACTTGAACCTGCACGGTTGCCCACCGGATCCTAAATCCGGCGCGTCTGCCAATTCCGCCATATCCGCATATTCGGTTTTGATACGGGACTTCTCCCGAACAACGGTTATTATACCACATAGATGTCCCGTTTGTCAATACCGAATATTCAAATTTTTACAAAATATTTGACGCAGTTTCTACACCATCATGGCT